>NZ_BAAHYK010000016.1:0-125649 GCF_054657595.1 Desulfocicer niacini | reverse complement strand
GATACAGGAAGGCCTGTATCAAGGATGGCGTAAATGAACGGCCATCAGGGGAAACCCATCTTTCCAGTCGATATTTGATATTGAAAGGTTCAAGTCGGAGTCCCTGGACCACAAAATTATTGTATCCTTTAAAGATGCTCCCAAGTGGGAGATCTTCAGGTGCAATTTTGATGGTCTCATGTATTTTCAGATCTTTTGTTTTATGACGCTTGGCAGAGCCAGGCCGCTTGCCTTGTATTTCAGATTTGTTTTTGCGCCGAGATTCGAGGCCGAAAGGCTTGATTTTCGGTTTGGTTTTTTGTCCTTTAAGGCGTGCAATTTCATCACGGAGAGCCTAGTTTTCCTCAGCAAGCAGGTTGAGATATTCCAGAAGCATCAAAACCAGAGGGGTTTGCTCTTCTACAGGAATGTCTTCACATTTTAGGAATTTTGATAACCATGTATGTTTTGAACGGAAAAAAGTATGTTCCGACGGCTGACACCTTTCTTGAAAATCATATGCAGATTACCCAATTATTGCACCTAAGGCAGAGGAAAGCGTTACAATAATGCGGAAAGGCTACCATAAAAACGATGAAGGTCGAAGCTTTAAATAAAAGGCCCAATAGGCCTGCTATTCAACCTCTAATGCACCTATTGGACCAGCTGATGGCCGAATCCAGCAAATATTGCAATCATTACGCCGGAAAAGAGTTGGGCATGAACCAGATAACCGTAACGTTTTAAACGTGCGGGGGTAAATTTGAGAATCAGAAAAAGTCCGAAAATCCCCTGCCAGGCCAAAAGGATCAAGACCATAATTAGAAACGGATTCCACATACGGATGCCCATCATCAGTGCATGGATTGCAATAATTATAATTGCTGCGGCACCGACATATCGGTGTGTCCGGTTAAGGAACCACAGGACGTTTTTTGCGATGGAAACCGAATGGCCATAATTATCATCCGGTATAAATTGATGTAGGTGAGATCCTTTGCCTAAAACAATTCTTAAAAAGCTGCGAAGGTATATGACGATCAGAACGTAAAAACCGCTTCAACCAAAGAATTCGGCAACGTCTTTTAAAGAGTTATAAACTTCCGAAAAACAATTTTGATCTTTCATTGAAGCCTTAAACCCTTTCCATGGATGACCTGGCCCAGTTCAGGGAAAAATTGAAGGGGAGGTGGTTGAAACTGCCGCTTTAAATTTCACAGATCAGGATATTCCCGGTCCCAGAATTCCAGGTCCGCCGGGATCAACACGGCATGGTCCGGGTTCAGCTCCGGTATTCGGGCCAGACGTTCCCGTTTCACCGCCTGAGTGGCCTTAAGATTATATGACAAATGATATATAACGGGTGATATATAATGTCAAAACAATAGTTACTACCCGTTTTACAGGGAATCAGATCAGGACGGAGCGGACCTCCATCACGGCGGCTTCGGTCCGGCCTTCCAGTTCCCGGATGCGCCGTTTAAGGGAGGCGGTATCAATGTTCAGGGAAAGGGAGCTTATCAAATTACCCTCCTGGTCGAACAGGGGATACTCGGCTGCCTCGGACAGGAGAGACAGGGGCAGCGGTCTGCCGTGGCCTTGCCCCGGATCACGATATCAGGAGCCCTGCCGAATTATCCCTTTGGGCGGTTGAAGGTGGGGCGTTTTTACATGGTCTGCATGCCGATGAAAAAACTGCCCGGCATCAGGTCTGAAACTATTGGCGCTTGTCCCTGGAAGAAGCTGAATTTTCCTCCTCACACACAAAAATCAGGATTCCGAATAGAAAGAGAGTTTCTATCTAATTCGCCTTTTATATGTACATTATCAATTTGTCATGCACCTTAAAAAGATATTATAGCTAGGTTTTTGCTGAGTGTATAACAGTGGCTATGTTCATGCTCGGACCATGCCGGTTTTATATGGAACTTCGAATATAGCTGCGCTGAGAGCAAGTTTTAGTCTCTACTGTGGACGCAGCTAAGTCACGGGCCGTCCATGGCGGTTATTTGTCATTAAAAGGGAGAGCTTTATGAAATTTATTGAGAAAAAATGGTTAGTGACGTTTTTAACGCTGGTTTGTTGCCTGGTGTCAATTGACACATGGGGCGCTGATGCAAAGGCAAAAACCGGAGAAAAGGAAGGGACGCAGGCAAAACAAACCATCGTCCTAAATGATAGGTCATGGGATAGTATTCAGATCCATAACCGAATTGCCGGATTTATTCTGAAACACGGTTATGGACACCCTGTGGAGTATATGTTTGCTAATTCTATGGCATCTCTGGTAGGTTTGGGTAAGGGAGATATTGATGTTTTAATGGAAATGTGGATTCAGACAAACATTGACGGTTATACGGAACTGACAGAATCAGGAAAAATTGTTGACCTTGGACCAAATTTTGCTGATGCACCCAGTGGCTGGTATATACCTACTTACATGGTCAAGGGAGACCCAGAGCGCGGCATAAAGCCGGTGGCTCCCGATTTAAAAACAATAGAAGACTTGCAGCGCTACTGGAAACTATTTAAGGACCCGGAAGTTCCTGGCAAGGGCAGGTTTTACAACAATCCATCTTCCTGGCCTCTTACCTATGAAATCAATGAGACCAAGATACACACCTATGGCCTGGATAAATACTATAATGTATTCGATTCCGGCTCTGAGATGGCGTTGGTTACTTCGATGGTTTCAGCTTATGAAAATGGGGAACCATGGTTAGGCTATTTCTGGGAACCCACCTGGGTAATGGGTAAGCTGGACATGACCATGATCGTCGAGCCCGAATATAAACCGAAACACTGGGTAAAAGAGGATTACGGGTGTGCTTGGGTTGCCGACAATGTTACTATTTGCGTTAACAGCAAGCTCGTTGACACAAATCCTGATGTAACCTTGTTCTTAAAGAAATACGAAACATCTGTCGCCCTAACCAGTTCTATTTTAGCTTATATGAAAGACTCCGGTAGCACTTCTGAAGAAACAGCTGTCTGGTTTTTACGGGAATATCCCGATGTATGGCATAAGTGGATTCCGGCAAACATAATTAAAAGTGTTGAGGATGCCCTGTAATTTTACACCTATGGAGAATGATATTGGAATCAATAGCCGGATTGAAATAAGCCATCTGTGGAAAGTCTTCGGTTTGACCCGCAAAAAAACATCGGCAGAAATGACACGTTATGTCCATAACACATCTTTTGCAAATGGGAAAAACAAAGTAGTAGCCGTACGGGACATATCGTTCAATGTGAATGAGGGTGAAGTATTTGTAATTATGGGTCTTTCCGGGAGCGGCAAATCGACGCTGATTCGTTGTGTATTGCGCTTGGTGGAACCAAACGCAGGGGATATCATGGTTAATGAAAGAAACGTAACAATGATGGACAAAAAACAGCTGGTTGCTTTCCGGAGAACCGAAGTGGCTATGGTCTTTCAACATTTTGGCTTATTACCTCACCGAACTGTTTTAGATAATGTTGCCTTTGGTTTAAAAATTCGGGGCCTCGGGAAAAAAGACAGATTGGAAAGAGCCATGGATGTACTGAAAATGGTGGGTTTAGAACATTGGGAATCTCAGTACCCAGGCAGTTTATCGGGGGGAATGCAGCAGAGGGTCGGATTAGCCAGAGCTTTGGTTCAAGATTCCAATATCCTCCTGATGGATGAACCTTTCAGCGGTTTGGATCCTTTAATCAGGAGAGAAATGCAGGAAGAATTATTACGCTTGCAGAGAGAAATGAAAAAAACCATTCTCTTCGTCACCCATGACCTTGATGAAGCAATGCGCCTGGGAAACCGAATGGCCGTCATGTGTGATGGGATGTTCGTTCAAGTTGGAAACCCCAGAGAGATAGTCGCTAATCCGGTAAACGACTATGTGAGCCGTTTTGTGCAGAATAACAAATAAAGGGATAAGTAAATGTTTCCGGAAAATTGGCGTTTTCATATCTGGCCTTATATCGATTCCTTTATCGATTATTTAAACACGACAATCAGCCCCCTGTTCGATGTTTTCAACTACACGATTTTAAGAATGCTTCTTGCCATCGATACTGTTTTTTTGTTCCTGCCATGGTGGCTCATTATAGCTCTGATAACGGGTTTGTGTTATTGGAAAACAAGGTCTTTATCGACTACGCTTACGCTGGCTTTTCTGATATTGACTGTGGGATTCTTTGCCTTGTGGGAAACAACCCTTAAGACCTTATCTGTGGTTATTGTTTCAGTCATAATATCACTTGTTTTAGGTATTCCCGTAGGTATACTGATGGCGGAATCAAAAACGGCTTCCAGAATTATAAACCCTGTGCTGGATGCTATGCAAACAATGCCTCCCTTTGTCTATCTTCTTCCTGCGATAATGTTGTTTGGACTTGGTAAAGTTCCTGCCGTTTTTGCCACTGTTATATATGCTACTCCGCCTGCCGTTCGATTAACCAGCCTAGGAATTAACCAGGTTAACTCACAGGTGATTGAAGCGGCTGATGCATTTGGAGTAACGCGTTGGCAAATGCTGCGAGAGGTGAAATTACCCCTTGCCATACCCTCCATTCTTACGGGGATTAACCAGACAACGATGATGGCCTTGTCTATGGTAGTGGTGGCCAGTATGATCGGGGCGGGAGGTCTGGGGAAAGAAGTACTCATGGCAACAAATAAAATTGCTGGGGGCGAAGGTTTTGAAGCAGGTTGGGCAATTGTTGTGGTAGCGATCGTCATCGATCGTTTAAGCCAGGGCTTTATTAAAAAAAACAAGTAAATCTTTACTTCTGCGCTATTATGTCTTTCACGTTTACGGATGGGTGATGATTAAGGTGCCACATGTCTATAGATACATATCTTATTGTTTTTTTAGGGGAAACTCAGAGTATCGACCCAATTTTTCAGGCTTTTTTTCCCCTCTACTTTACAAGTAGTCTATGATCCCGGGAGAAAGAATGACACCGGAAAAGGCATCCCCTGGTTTCCCTGATCCACCGCCTAAAAAAATAAAAATCCCGTTGCTCTTGATGAGTCAAGCAAATATTTACCATTATTAAATTATCGGTTCCAAAAGGTACTTTATCGTAGTGTGCACCACTCTGTCCCGAATACAGGGCATACCAAGCCAACGTACGCCGGGATTGCTTGATTTAGGTATTTCCATCCATTTTACCGGGCTTGCTTTATAACGCCAGCTCTCCAGATCCTTCCTTCCCGACAAAGGCACAAGAAAATGAGATCTGACCTTTGTTGAACAAAATTCAACAAGTAAAATGCTGACGGGCAAGCCGCAGATTTCAGTAGTTAAGTGCGCCTGCGGTGCACTGAATGCCGAGTTGAGAATGCGTTTGACGCGCGCCCCAGCACACTGAGCAACGAGTTGGAGCACCCAACCCTCGTGGGTCCGGCGGCGAGGGTAATACGAATGGCCCAAGAACAATTTGACAACATTCAAGATGTTCTATAGGATTACTATAAAGCTGATAATGTAAGATGGTAAGCGGTAGTCTTAAAAATTATGAATCCATTTTTTTAATTGATTGTGAGATACATGTTAATCAAGTTTATAACATATATAAACGACCATGAAGATTGGCTCATGGGAAGAATTTTAGATTATGCTCAAGAAAGGAATTACACAAAGTATACGTCAACCTTAAAAGAGCCATGGCGTCTATCCATTTCAGGTTTGTCAAAATCCCTTGGTGAATTGATTATAACTAAAGGTGACGATATTGAACTGGGGCCAGAAGAAGATTACAACAATGACCCCGCAACACAATTTGGAATTATTGAAGCCAAGCGACACAGAGAGCGTGGAATTCGCCTTGATATGTTTCTTGGTTTGATGAAATATTACCATCAGTCCTATCAGGATCTGCTCAAAGAAGCAAATTTCAATTCATCAGAGAAGCAATACTTCAGCAACTTAATTAATCGGTTTTTCGATCGTGTAGAAATTGCTTTTTGTACCACTTGGGCTTGTTCAGAACAAGGCCTCCTGATTGATGAATTGCAAGATCGAAACCGTCAGATGACAAACGAAAAAAATAAATATCTTACAATCTTCGAAAGTTTGTCTCTGCCTGTCTTGATTGTTGACCCTGGTGGAAAGATTGAAAACATGAACCTTGCCGCTGCCAACATTTTTAATACTAATTCAGTCTCTGGATCAAAATACTATACAGAGAGTAAGGAAGATATAATTCTTACAGAAGAATTCCCTTGGTTAGCAGAGAGCTACAATGTTTTTGTTCGGAGTAAGGAACAAAAAATCATAAGTGAAAAGTCTCTTGAAATCAAAGAGCAATATTTTCATATTTCCTTCTCCCGTTCCCTCGACATATCTGGAAAATTCTCTGGAACAATTATAATTATTGAAGACATAACTAAGCAGAAAAAAATTGAGAAGGAGTTAGAAAGACTAGCGACAACTGATCCCTTAACGGGTGCAAAAAATAGAAGGTCGTTTCTACAATTTTTTGAGCAAGAGTTAGCTAGGTGCCAACGATATCAACATAAACTTGCCCTTCTAATGATTGATATTGACAACTTCAAAAACATCAATGATACATATGGGCACGACTTTGGCGATAAAGTTTTAAAACTCCTGGTTGCGGAAGCTCATGGCATTCTTCGTGGTACCGACATGTTTGGTCGATGGGGAGGTGAAGAGTTTATAGTTATACTTCCGGAATCAGATATTCACGAGGCATCAACGGTTGCAGAAAGATTACGTGACAATTTATCTAAGATAGATGTCAGTACTGACACCGGTGCACTTACAAGATTTACCGTGAGCATTGGAATGACAGTTGTTGAAAATAAAGATGACTTGCTTGAGGATATTGTTAAGAAAGCAGACGAGGCGCTGTATATGGCCAAGAACCAGGGTCGCAACAGGGTTGTAATACTATAAAACAATTTCCCTAAATGATTAAGGAGCCTTGCCAAGGGCTTCAAAAATAAAAACCTGAAATATTTAGTTATCCCATAGGGTATCAAGAACCAAGGAGATCGCCAATCGGGATAGGACTCCCCATCACTCTTCGGAAAAAGTAAAAAATTGGCGGCAACTCCCCGATTGTTTCAGCCTTTCAGAAAAGTGGGCAGATGAGACTTATTTCCATGAGCATTGCTGATTTGTATACCCCGAAACGAATAAAGTGATAAAACTTATTGAAGTTGAACGAATGTATGGAGTAGAGGAAATTATCCCCATTTTGGAGGAAGTCGGATTTACCGAAATTTCAACTGCGGATAGGCTCAAAGGAGATGCGCCCGCTCAAGTCGGTAATCATTTTGCCTTTTGGTGTCGTAAACCAAGAACCTAACCTTGCTGTTGCAGTGGACGGGCTCGTACCTCGCCGCCCCCTGAACAGCCCGTTGTGTGTATCCATAATGATGTTCAAATATTAGTTGGAAAAGAAAATATGCCGATTGTTTCTATTAAAATAGCAAAGGGCCGGCCCATTGAACAAAAAAGGAAACTTGTTCAGGCAATAACCGATTCAGTTGTTTCAACATTGGATGTCAAACAAGAATGAGTTACAGTATTAATTGAGGAGTTTGACCGGGAATATTGGGCTACCGAAGGCGAACTACATATTGATAAATTCGGTGTTGGGTATGGAAAAGAAACCAAATCAATCACATAACCACCGTTTTCGCTCCAACCGGGCGGGGCTAGGCATTCCTTTATAGTGCCTGTAATCTCCAGACAGTCGTCTCGTTTCTCGACCCTGCACTGTCACCAGACAAGTTACCTTGAAAGGCGCAATAAAATGTCCTTCACAGGTGCTGTTTCTATTCGTCGGCTCATAGTTGTTCGCTCCAACTTCCTTCAGACGGTCCCTCACGGTTCCGCCCTTGTTTTCGGCTGATACTTATGCTAACAGTAATTCTGTTAACAGGATTCACGTATAGGGAACTTGCATCCCGTAGGTTCATGTTCGTGCCGTTCGTACACAAAATGGTAGAGCAGACCGCCAGAACGTGAGCGGTTTTTTGCAAACATCTTTCGGCGGATGCTCCCCTCAACGTTCGGCTTCGTAACTACAATCAAGAAAATACTATGAAACAAATTAATGAAATTGCGGAATCAATGCAAAAGAATGCTTGGAGAATTATTAAAGACACAAATATTATTGAAATATGGTCTTCTATTGGGGCAACGATTAATTTAGTTGGCTCACTTAAAATGGGGTTATTGATAAATAATCGGGACATTGATTTTCATATCTATACGACACCATTCAAGCTTTCAGATAGTTTTTCTGCCATATCCAAACTTGCAGAAAACAAACGCATCAAAACAATAAATTATGGCAACTTACTTAAAGCAGAAGACAAATGCATTGAGTGGCATGCTTTCTACGAGGGACAAGATGGTCATTCCTGGCAAATTGACATGATTCATATTTTAAATGAATCTCCCTATGTCGGTCATTTTGAAAAGGTCGCCGAACGTATTTCTACAGTTTTGACACCAGAGATTAAGGCCAATATTCTCAGGATCAAAAATAGTATTCCTATTGAAAAAAAGGTGATGGGAATCCAAATCTACAAAGCTGTTATTAAACATGGAATCCAGGATATTGAATCATTTTGGCAATGGAAAGAACAAAATCCAGATGAAGGCATTATCACATGGATGCCCTAAATTATATAGCCAAACAAAACGCTGGAGGGGTATCAAGCTTACCGCGCGACCTTTTCGGAACTGCCTGGTTCAGGAAAATTTAACTTTTTATTAGAGCTTTTTGGGTTTAAAAACCTGGCCCATAAGCTCCCCGTTAGCCCTTTAATGGAGATGCGATGTCCGACAAAAGGATTGTTAAACATGTTTGAAAAATTAAAAAAAATATTTAGCGGAGATACCGATATAGAAATGTCTGACCAGGACCCTCTGACGGTTCATCTGGCACTGACTGTGCTGCTATTTGATGCAGCGTTTGCCGATGGTCGATGCAGCAACTCAGAAAAAAAACATTTAATTGGAACACTTGAAACAAAATACGGGGTATCCCCGGATGAAATAGAAACCTTAATCGCAGACCGGAACAAGGAACGTAAAGCGCATGTTGGCCTGTTTCGCTATACCCGATTTTTAAATGAAAATTTTACCGAATCAAAAAAGATCGAATTCATGGAAGCAGTCTGGCAGATTATTCTTACTGACGGGCATCTTGAAGACCATGAAGACCATTTCGCCCACAGGCTTGCCGATCTTTTGAACCTCAGCCACAGAGATCTGATTGACGCAAAACTGCGAGCCAGAAAGCATCTGGCTGCGCCAAATTGAGACATTTTGAATTAACTAACAGAATCAGGATGATTGCGGTAGACCCAAATGGATTAGTTTTTCGTGATCTTTGACAATGTGAGATAATAAGCCAACTTTATCACTAGGAAGTCTATGCGACCATGGAAAAAAGGCAACTCCAAATTCTGAAATTTTTTAAGCAAGTGACGTTGTAGGGTTAAGAGCATAAAAAAGGGGGCCATAAAGGCGCCGGGCCAGCATGGGAAAGGCATTGTTGTGGGCCTGCCACAGGGAATCAAAATCAGGATAGGTCCGCAGGGCGCAGGGGGTATACCCTATTTCTCCGGAATGAAAGCCATCGCCCTGGTACACCTTACAGGCATCGTTTCTGGCCATGGCCATGGCAATTTCTGATACGTCCTCCCCATGTTTTTTTTCAGTCCCGGCAGTGTCTTCATCGGAGACATCTCTCCTTAACTCCGGCGCATTTAGAAGCCAGGCCATGGCCGTTCGGGGGGTGATGGGTTGCGGAAAGCAGAGCCCCTGCCACCACAGGTCCATTATGTCATGGAGAAGAGTCTTGGCCGTGGGCTTTTCCAGGGGATTAAAGGATACAATGCCATCCGGGGCCACAAGGCTGCTTGTTAAAGACAACCCCACGGCACAGCCTAGCACATGCTTTACCCACACTTCTGTAAAGGGGGTTAAACGCCCTGGGTTCCCCTTGGAATCCATGAGATTATGGGGATAGAATTCCCACCTGGCAAGGGTGGGAGATGAACCTGCGGTGTGAAGGCCATCCAGAAACCCTTCAAGAATCTTACCCCGTAAAGGGCCTTTGCTCACATGAAACGATAGTTCCCGGCCAGAGATTTCATGGGGCCAGGTTTCACACAGCTGTTTATGATGGGCCACCATCTCTTCCACGGGTTCAGTAAGGGAGGTTATGGCAAGCTGACCAAACCCCTTCATGGGCAGTTGCCCGGTGTTTAAAAGACGTCGGGCCGCCGTGGTAACCGCCTGAAACACCTGCTCAGCCCCCTGAGTAGCTTCTGGCAGGCCGGCATCCAGCAATTGCTTTTTAAGTATATAGGGCGTTATTCCCTCCAGGACAAAGGGCTCATCCCCAGTCTGGGAGTCTTCCATGGCATCAAAATAAACCGATAAACGCTGCTGGAAAAAAAAGGTCAGGGGATTTTTCATGAACTGGATCAAGGGCCTCAGGTCCAGGTTATCCTGGGGCACGGGAAGGGACAAAAGAGGAACGTCATCCCCGAAAAATTTTTCATCCAAGGTGATGAAAGCGGTGTCGGACGCGCCACTGCCCTGGGGCGTTGACCGTTCCTGGTCTTCAAAGATTTCCCGCCATTCCCGGGCATAGGTAAAAAGGGGGTTGTTTTTTTGGGCGTCAAAATATTGTTTACTGAAGGGCTGTAACGGATGCTCCAATGTCAGGGTACGGCAGGCATCCTCCGGTAAACAAAACCGCCACCCTGCAGACACATAATCCCGGAGCTGGGCCACCAGCACCGACGGGGCCTTTAAACTGTTATCAACCACATCATGGCCTATGTAACTAATATACAGACAATTGCGGGCCGACAGCAACGCCTCCAAAAACAGATATCGATCATCCTCCCGGCGGGAACGATCCCCAGGCCGGTAAAAGCCTTTCAGAGCCATGAGATCAAAATCCAGGGCCACCCGGCTGCGGGGGTACTCTCCGTCGTTCATGCCCAGAAGGCACACCACCTTAAAGGGAATGGCCCGCATGGGCATCATGGTACAGAAATTCACCATCCCAGCCAGGAACCGCTGGGAGGTACTGGAATCGGTCATGGCCGCCATGACATGGTCCCGCACCACGGCAAGCTCCAGGTCTGAATGAAAATCCCCACTGCCACAGGCCGTTTCCCAGGCCACCAGAACATCATTCACATGGGATAAAAACAGGCGCTCATTGCTGTCTCCGGGCATGAAAAAGTCATTGATCAGTTGCCGGATGCGTTGGCACCATATTTCCGGAGATGCCGGTGTTATGATGGTTTGCCACAGCGTTTCAAGAGCGTTCATGAAATCCGTCAATCCCCCCACCAACGCCGCACTGAGGCCGCCGATCTCGTCATAGGGTTCAATGCCGTTCCAGGCAAACCCATCCCCCACGGCATAGCCCAGCATCATCCGGCGAAGGCCAAAATCCCAGGTATTATGTTCCAAATCCGGCGGCAGGTCAAAAGCCCTGCGGTGGGCGCTGTTAAGCCCCCAGCAGATACCGGCCCCCTCCATCCACAGTTTCAACAACGGCAGATCCAGGGGTTTGATACCAAAGCGGCGCCCCAGGGCCGGCACCTCCACCAGGGCCATGATATCTGCGGTGGTCATGCGGATCTGGGGCAGATTCAACAGGGTTTCCAGGGCCTTTAACAGAGGGCGATACGCGTTGTCCGGGCCATCGGCAATGGAAAAGGGGATATATCGTTCATCTGTCAGGGTGACATTACCGAACACCGCCTGGATATGGCAGGCATAGTTGTCAATGTCCGGTGTCATGACAATAACGTCCCGGGGGCAGAGATCAGGAATTTCTTCAAAAAAATTGAGCAGTTGATCCTGGAGGATCTCCACCTCCCGCTGGCGGCTGTGGGCCAGATGAAACTGAATGGAACGATCCAAAGGGAAAAGGATCTGCCTGTCACCAGATACAGCAGGCAGGGCGGTCAGATCCAGAATGTTCTGCTGCACCTGCATGAGCAGGGTTCTTCGGGCATCAAAAGCCGTATTATGGCGATGATAATGACTTCCCTGATTTTCCGGATCATCCGGGGGATCCACGCATACATTATCCCCATTGTCCTGACTTTCGGGGGCAATGATATCCCGGAACAGATCAATCTGGGAAAACCGGTCCTGGTAGGTTTCGGGCTCATCGTAGCGGTACAAAAGCCCGATATAGTCCCGGCCCTGCTTTCCCCAGGTGGCAAGCAGAGGGTTCACCTGCTGGTGAAGGAGATCGGGGTCCAAATCCCCGGGCAAGGTTCCGGCTCTGCCATGACGGGCCTGTTCAATTTTAAACAGCTCCCGGTCCTCAATGATATCGGCCCAGTAATGTCGGCAGGGGTTGTGCACAAATAAAAGTATCTGGCAATGGGCAGATAAAACATCCAGGGCTTCCAGCACCTGGGCTGGCAGAGAACAGATGCCAAACACAATCACCCGCCGGGGTAACCCGGAAAAAGGCCTCTGGGAATTTCTGGCCGCCGTTAAAAAACGGCCATGGAGGTCTGCCCGGCCGGAGAACCTTAACTCCGGGGCAATATCTTCATGGACCCGCCGCCACAACGCTGGCTGCCAGAGCTGTTCTCCTGGCAGTTCCGCCCAGGCGCCACTGCCGGTGACAATGCCATCCCCCCCGGCCTGCCAGGCGGTAAGCCAGTCTGCCCGGTATACCTGGTATTGATCAAAAAGCGCTGACAGGTGTAAGGCCAGCTGATGGCGCTTCCGGGAATCTTCATCATTGGCAAGAAATCGCCTAAGAACAGAAAAAACCGGCTCATCCCCCAGCTGAGTCAAAAGGCGCATGAGCCGCCAGATCAATCGTTCCCGGTCAAAGGGGGAGGCTGGGGGAACATCTCCCAAAACGGCCCGGTAGGCCTGCCACATGAATCGCCCGGGGAGCAGAAACTCAAGCCCGGCTCCAATGCCGCAGCCGTCATCCGATGCCAGGGAGAGCTTCAGCCACTGGGCCATTCCGTTGCTCTGGACGATGAAGCACTCTTTTTCCAGGGGAGCCACGGGATATCGTCCAATCCACTCCACAACCACATCACGCAGATCCTCCACATGGTTGGCATGGATGATGGAAAGGCCGGGTTGAAAAGGTTCTGTCATGTCAATTGCTCATTTTCATGGGAATCACATTATCCTTACGGTTATGCGCAAGACTCACGGGTACCCGCAATGCCTTAAGCCCTCTGACATCGGGAAGATCTTCCAGCTCCAGGATCTCCATATCATCATTAAATTTTTTTCGGCTCACCAGATATTCAATGTGCTGGCGAAGTTGTCTTCCCTCCAAAGAATTTGAATACACCACTGCAATTTTACCTGGTTGGGTAAGGCGCTGCCCAGTTCCCTTGACCACTGCTTTGTCAATGCGGGATTTAATGATCTCCTGGCGGACATCATATGCACCGTCAACATCAAATCGTTTTTCATCAAATCGAAACCGAATGGATAAAGGCGTGTGATTCACCAGAATCAGATGCCCAGCATCCAGGGGAAGGGGCAAGTCTGGTTTAATTGCTTCCAGTTCCCGGACAAGGCCCCAGGCCACCTGGAGTTGCCACAGGGTCATATTTTTAACATGAAAGGAGGCAAGTCGCTGATTTTTCATCATGGATGCCCCGAGGTACATCATATAATCCACGCCGTCGGTCTGGTGTTTTTCAAAATAATGGGGAAAGGAGGATTGTATTTCCTGGTCTACCTGCTCCAGGTACCGGGACAGGCCCTCATTGATCATGGCAACGCTGTTTTCATAGGCCTTTCGTTTTTCATAAACAGTGCCGGTGGCTAGATCAAGGGCCTGTCTGTACGCCTGAATGGCACTGTGAATATCGGCATTGACGTTCATCAACTCCTCAAACACTGGTGTCACCTTATGTGTCAAAAAAGCAAACATGGCCGATTCATCACCGGACTGAATCCCCGAGGATGTCAGTGTCTTGATCCTGATTTCAAGGCCATGTTGATAGGCCTTTAATAGGGGCCAGGAGCGATGTTGTGCACCCAGGCTCATCACTTGGTGAGCCAGATTCAGCTGTTTTTTCAAATCCAGCTCAATGGCGCGGTTCCGGGCAAGGGAAGAGTTTTTAATATCCACCTGGCCATAAAAGGGAATGACATCTTTAAAAACAATGGGTTCCATCTCCGATGGCTCTCCCTTTCTCAAGCGCTCCATATGATTGATGGCCGCCTTTTCAAAGCGCCACTCCACCGACGGATGCACCGCCGTGCATTTTTCCTTTATAAGGGTCTGAACGGTTTTGTTCATCTCATCCACCCCCCGTTTCAGGGCCACGGAAAAAATGGGGGTGACCTGCTGCAGCAGCTGGGCATCCACAGCATTGAGATCATTGGCATCGGGGGTGAATATTTCAAGGACCCCAATGGTTTCTCCCTGGAACAGCAAGGGGGTTAAAAGCATGGAGCGTACACCGGCGGCTATGGCCATGGCCTCCACAGGCACAGGATCGGGGCGAAGGGAAAGATCCGGCACCCGCAGCACCGATGTCTGGTGTGCCGCTTCCATCCACACAGACCCTTTAAGTGCTTCCAGGGAAAGGTGATCGGAGTTGGCAAAAAGACAATTAATGGTTTCATGGCAGTCACTCTTGATTTTCATCACCCGATCATTGTGGATGGCACCGATCCCTATGCGCAACTGTGGTTTTTCAAAAAGGATTTTAAGGCTCAACTCCAGTTTTCGGATGCCCTCTGGTGAAAAAATAGATCCCTGGTCAATGAGCTGACTTTCAAGGGAGGAGACAATGGCAGGTCGCGTTACATCCAAAGCCCTTGCAATGGTAAACCCTGACAATAAAAAGGCTTTGGGATCAATATGTTTTTCCAGGAATGCAATATCCATCATGTTGTCACGGATTTCATCCCGTTGGGCCTGGGTCAATTTCGGTGGGGTCTCAAGGGGTTTGACATCCACAAACTGAAAATCCAATTCAATGCGATAATAACGGTCCAGACCGGTTTTTTCATGGCTGACAATACGTACCGCTGCCATCTCCGGGTTAAGTTTTAAATCATAAATTCTATCTAGGATAAGAAGAAAAATCCGAAGACGGTGACTTTGAGAGACAAATCCGGGGTGCTCCTCCCCGGATCTTCCTGAAAGAAACCGATTCTTTCGGATAAACAGGCGCTCAAATCCCGGGGAAAAGTAAAACGGGTCAAAGGTGCAGGGTGAAAGGGCTCCGGCAATTGCTTTTTTAAAGGAGGCCGGGGCAAAAACCGCTGTCATAAGGGGGGTGATAATGTCTTGGTGTGCTTTCAAAAATTCTGAATCATGGGCATTTCCCTCAAAATCAGGGACCTGATCCATTTTCTCCTTGATCCGTTCATACATGTCCGCCATGTGGGAGCAATTTTTCACCAGATTGTTTTCCCAAAATGCCATGAGCGGCTGAAGGCTGATTTGTGATTTTACGTCTTCCAACATCATGATTTCCCCTTATTTTGAGGCATCATACCATCAGTAAATATTAGTTCAACACCCCATCTTCACCGGCTTTGGTCTGCTGCTCTAAACAGGCGAATATCGAGCACTGTCCAAACATTGACTGCCATTACATCATTTTTCATATAAGAAAGGGCAGGCATATCTTACATTCTTTCATGTTTTGTTGTGGACGAACCGAGATGACCAAAAGAGGTCCGTCCGTGACGGTTATATGAAAAGGTAGCCTTCAAGTTTACCTCAGCTGAGCCCTTCCCCCGATGGGCAATAGGAACCAGACAATCGAGCTGTCTACAGTTCCGGTCCGGGCCCATTGCCCGTCGGGGGAGAGGCGGCATAATGTCATTTGGCTCCGCGTCTACGACCCTATCTTCGTTGTGTCCGACAGGACATGCGGGTTATATAGATATAATCGGCATTTAAGCTATTTTGTCAACGGCCTTCTCCATGCGATCAAGTCCCTGTTTCAGGGTGGCCATGGGACAGCCGAAGTTTAGTCGGACATATCCATTTGCATCAAAGGTTGCCCCATCATTGAGCCCCACACCCATGGATTCAAAATACCGGGCCGGATTTTCCAGGTTAAGACCCCTTGCGTCAATCCATGCAAGATAGGTGGATGCCACCGGTTTCATGGAAAGTCCCGGCATTTTGTTTATGCGTTGATACACATAATCACGGTTTATTTTCAGGTATTGAATCAGCTGGGCCAGCCATTCGTCTCCGGATTCAAAGGCGGCCCGGGCAGCCAGAAGTCCCATGCAGTTCACATGGGGTAAAAGCCCCCGGCTGAAATTCTGGAACTTTTCGCGCAAGGTATCATTGGAAATCACGGCAAAGGAGCAGCTCAAGCCCGGGATATTAAAGGTCTTGCTTGGGGCCATGAGGGTGATGGTCTGGTCCGGGGCTTTGGGGTCGCACATCCATGTGGGGCAATGACGTACATCTTTATCCAGTATAAAATCCGCATGGATTTCATCGGAAAGCAGCAATATATCATGGGCATGGCAGATGCTTACCAGACGGGCAAGCTCCTCTTTTGTAAACACAGTTCCGCAGGGGTTATAGGGACTGCAGAGGATAAAAATACGGGTTTTGTCGGTGATTGCCTGCTCCATGGCCTTAAAATCAAGCACATATCTGTCTTTTTCCAGCACCATGGAAACCTTGATGCAGTTTTTACCGGAATTGCCCGGGGCTGCCAGAAAAGGCGGGTACACTGGAATGGTGGTCATGATATCATCCCCGGGTTCACTGAAGGCATGGCACATGGCATTGATACCGCTGACAAGCCCCGGCAGCCACACAATCCAGTCTTTGCTGATCTCCCATCCAAAGCATCGTTTCAGACGCTGGACCACTACGGTTTCCAGGGCATGATCCCGCCCGGGATATCCATAAATACCATGATCTACACGCTCTTGCAGAGCCTTTGTCACCGCCGGTGGTACCCTAAAATCCATGTCTGCCACCCACATGGGAATGACATCCTGCCCCTGGTATTTGTCCCACTTTTCACCGCCGGTTCCCCGGCGATCAATTATTTCATCAAAATTAAACATCGAAAAAATTCCTTTTTAATATCTTCTTTTATGCAGTGACCAAGCCCTTATCTTCATATGAAGCATGATGTGATCATGGCCTTTCAGAATCAATTTACCGCCACACTCCTGTAACACATTTATCCTCCTTTCTGCAACGGGCCAAACCGTTACTTTAAAAACAAAATGTAATGCCTAAAAATTGCATCCCCGGACGACATTGCTCCCTGGCTGTGCCTTAAAATATTGCTGTCAAGGGGTTAAGTTTGTGTTATAGATGCCTTTGACGGCAGCATTCTCGTGGGGGGTGGCTGGCACGATTCATGGGAGATCTGGCCGAGCAATCTCTGGCGCGTAGGACCATGGAATAGCAGCTGCTTGAAAGCTGGCAAAACATGGAAAAACGGGAGGCTGAACTTCGCAGTATTTTTAAAGCAATCCCCACCGGCGTCGGCATGGTGGTGAACCGGGTCATCACCTGGGTGAACGGATCTTGCCGTCATCATTGCCACGGAATTCAGCTCACGTATTTCCCGGGACAACCATCGTCTTAAGCACATGACGGCACTTCTGGACAAACCGGTAACCCGTCAGAAACTTTTGCAAATCGTCAGAAGGGTGCTGGATTCCAATATCAGTTATCAGGCACGCAGATGAAACAGTTTGCCTTTTGGCCCACCGAATTATAATGAATAGCCGATGTAATGACCAACCCCAATGCAACAGTCAATTTACCATCAAAAGGACAAGCGCCGTGCGGCTGGGAAGATATAGCTGCAGCAGATGGGCAAAAGTGCCCTCAATTGATGAAGGCTGGGTAAAATGAGCCTGGCCCGAAACCAACCTGCCCGATCCGCCAAAGGCTTTTTCATCTGTATTAAGAACCATGTCATATCTTCCCGGGGAAACCGTAAGTTGATAATCATTGTGTGAACGACCGACATGGAAATTAAACACAAATAAAAGTTTTTCCCGGAAAAAGGCTATGACCTTGTCATCTTCATGAATATGACAAAATTCAGCCCTACCCCCCCGGGGGATGTTAAAGGATTTTAAACCGTTTATCATGGCCCGGTCAAAATTTGCCAACCGGGAAAAATAAAGATCCGGATTGTCCCTGAGTGACCATTGACGTCTGGCATAATGATAGGACCAGTTATTATGTGCTCCGGGGAAATCAATCCATTCAGGATGCCCGAATTCATTGCCCATAAAATTAAGATAACCATCCCCGGCTGTTGCCAGGGTGATCAAGCGAATCATCCGGTGCAGGGCCAGGGCCCGGAAAGTTTGAATATCCGGCGTGGATCCCCCCATGCCATGGTAAATGTGTTCTCCCATGAGACGCATGAAAAGGGTCTGATCCCCCACCAGGGCCTGGTCATGGGATTCGGCATAGCTGATGCTTTTTTCGTCCTTTCGGCGGGCATTGAGTTCATACCACAGTGAGCCTAAGGGCCAGTCCTCATCCTTTACTTCCTTTAATAGCCGAATCCAGTAATCGGGGACCCCCATGGCAAACCGGTAATCAAACCCAGTGCCCCCGAGGGATAAAGACGCGGCAATGCCCGGGTAACCACTGACTTCCTCGGCAATGGTTACCGCCTCCGGGGAAATATCATGGATGAGCTTATTGGCAAGAAAAAGATAGGCAAGGGCGTCTTCATCCACCTCCCCTTCCCGGTAATAGTCATCGTAGCTTGTAAAAGCTTTACCGATGCCATGGTCCATGAACAGCATGGAGGTGATACCGTCAAAACGGAACCCGTCCATTTTAAATTCTTCCAGCCAGTACCGGCAATTGGACAGCAGAAATTCAAGCACCTGGGGTTTGCCATAATTAAAGCAATAGGAATCCCACAGCGAATGAAGCCCTCGCTTCCCCCCATGGAAAAACTGATGCCGGGTACCGTCAAAGCAGCCCAGACCCTCCACTTCATTTCTAACGGCATGGGAATGCACCAGATCCATGATGACCCGGATACCCATTTTGTGGGCCGTATCCACCAGCTGCTTTAACTCTTCCGGAGTGCCGAACCGGGAGGATGGGGCAAAAAAACTGGATACATGGTAGCCAAAGGAGCCATAATAGGGATGTTCCTGGATGGCCATGAGCTGCAGTGTATTATATCCGGCATGGGCCACCCGGGGCAGGACATGCTGTTCAAAGGCCTGGTAGGAGCCCACCTTGCCTTCTTCCTGGGCCATGCCCACATGGGCTTCGTAGATAAGAAGGGGTTCGTCTGCGGGGGTAAGGCGGGAATTTTTCCATGAATAAGGCACCGGTGGACACCACACCTGGGCATTAAAAATAAGGGTGTGGCTATCTTGAACCACCCGCACAGCCGCCGTGGGGATGCGATCACCCTCCCCCCCCGGCCACACCACCCGGAGCCGGTAATGCTGACCATGACAGAAGGTATTTGCATCAAACCATCCCTCCCAGATGCCCGGATCCTGTGAAGGTTTCAGGCGGAACGACTCCATTGTCTGCCAGTCAGTCATATCCCCAATGATGTACACCACCGTTGCATTGGGTGCCCATTCCCGGAAGTACCATTTATTCCCAGACAAATGCAGGCCGAATTTTTCATGATAGCCTGCCACCTCATAAAGAGTAGCAACGTCAGGTGATATAAGGGCTTTTTCCATGGCCGTCACCCGCTCCAGGCGATGGTGAATCACCCTTTGATGGGGCACAAGACCGGGGTCGTTGAAAAGTCCGAGATCAGACAATGAAGGGCCTTCTGAGCATTTTTTCATAGATTTCAATGTATTTGGCGGCACAGGCCGTGTGGCTGAATTCAAGAACGCTCTGGGTCATTATCCGGGAAATCTGCTGTTCTTTTAACTCAGGATCAAGGCGGTGAAAGGCCATGGCCTGGTCCACCGCCCAGCGAAAACCGCCCGGATCATGCACACCGAAAACAAATCCGTTGCCGGTGTTATTATATGGATCTATATGCCGAACCGTGTCGTGGAGACCGCCGGTGTCAAACACAATGGGCAGGGTGCCATAAATACACCCGGTCATCTGGGGAAGTCCACAGGGTTCAAAGGAAGACGGCATCAAAAGGAAATCCGCCGCGGCAAAGGCCTGGTGGGAAAGGGCTTCGGTAAAATCGTTCACCGATATCCGCCGGTGGAGGCCATGAAAATCCACAATTTCGGTGAAATATTTCTGAAAGGGACCGTTGGCCACAAACACCAGCTGAATATTGGTATCCCAGTAGGCAGAAACCACCTCAAAAAGCGTATCTGCCATGAGCTGACATCCCTTCTGAACCGGGTCCAGGCGAGAAGGCCAGAAAAAAAGAGGTGCATTATCATCGGGCTCCAGGTTCAGCATGTCCTGGAGATGACGTTTGTTTTCCAGCTTTTTATGCCGGTGGTTTTTCGGGCCGTAGTTGTAGACCACCATTTCATCTATGGCCGGATTAAACTCGGGGTCCGGGGCGTTTAAAACCCCGTCGGCACAACCGGCATGCCACTTGTTGGCAAGCTCCTGGCGAATACAGGGTTCCACAAAGGGGTGCTGGCCATTTATAATCTCGGTTAAAAAGGTGGGACTCACCGTGTTGACATGGTGGGCCGCAAATATACCGGAGGTGAGAAAATCCACCGGATTGTGCCCCCGGCTCTCCTCGTAACAATCCGGGGGATTCCTGTAATATAAATGATGCCAGAAGGCAGCTGCATCAATACCCCGGTCTTCAATCTGCTCCAGGGTGGCCGTTACGGTGTGAATGTTATGGATGGTGAACAGACAGGGAATACCCATCTGCCTTGCCATGGCGGGGATCAGACCGGTCATCCAGTCGTTGCAATGAATAATGTCGGGGTTCACCCGGGGAATGATGTAATTCATCACCTCCCGCTGGAAGGCCAGGGAGACCTTGAGGTTGGTTTCATAGTATCCGGAATAGACATGGGTGAGATAATAAAATACCCGATCCTCTGCCAGATGAATCCGCTCATCTTCGATGCGCTGTTTGATGCGTTTTAATTCCTTATGAAACAGCTTGGGCAGATACCCGTCAAACAAGGACCGATAATCAGGCAGGGCCACATGCACATCCCCCCCCAGATCAAAAAGAGAACTGATAAGGGCGGCGGATACATCGGCAAGCCCCCCTGCCTTGGCACAAAAATTGGACATATTCCCCATGCCCTCGGGAAGGTACGTCACCTCGGGAGTTACAATAAGAACACGGGGTTTTGATTTTTTCATTTTTACCTGCCTTTAAAAAAACAGCTTAAAATGACAATTTTACGCCTGCCATGTGGCGTTTATTAAAACAATTTATATTCCTGTGATCTCATTTTTGTCAAGTTTTATCCAGACCCGGTACAGTTCGCTGCTTCCCCAGGCCTGGGCATCACAACCCCGTGGATGATGGGGGGAATTGCCGTCCAAAATTTCAGGAATATGGCCCACACACCCCTTTTTCATTAACTCCGAAGCGCTTCCCAGAAGGGCCAGGGCCGTTTGTGTTCCCCCGGGATCATCATAAACTCCTGCCCAGGCTTCACAGAACACCGGAAAGGGCCATGTCCAGGCCGTCCCGTTATGATAGGCGGGTTTTCGCTTGCTGTCTTCATCGCCTTTGTACTCACCGGCGTAAGGGTGATGGGGATCGTTTATAACATTGCCGTTGGATACAATGGGAAGGGGAAATGACACCGGGGCATCGGCAAGCGTTCGGATGGCACCGGGAACCAGCAGGGTCATACAGGCATCCAGACAGGGCATGGCAAGGGCCGGGTCTTTAACCACATCCAAGGTCAATAAAAACAGCTGATTGGGACGAAGGGCGTCATCCACCCTTGCCTGGGCTGCTCCCACACCGGAATCCGCATACAGACAATCGGCAAAATACCCCCGGTCTTCCAGAAAATAATACTGTGTTATACTTGCCTGGACCCGGGCAGCCAGACTCGACCAGGCAGATTCTCCAGGGGCAGTATCAATGCGGGCCAGAAAACAAAGGGCATGATACCATAGAGCCTGGATCTCCACGGGATATCCCTTACGCGGTGTGCCCGCCGGAAAATTGGTGTCCATCCAGGTAAAATGGGAAGGACTGAAAATAAGAGCCGTATCAGGGTCCATGACCACACCCGTGTCCGTTCCCTTCACAAGGGATTTGGCCATGGAGATCAGAATCTGCCGTACCGACCGCCCGGCCAGAGCTTCATCAAGAAAGGCTTCACCGTCTTTTTCCACAAGCTCACTGCAGGCGGCAAAAAACCACAGGGGGGCATCGGAGGTTTCTCTGTTTTCGGCATTCCTGCCGCAGATCATGTTGGGCAGGGTGCCAGCCTGTTCATACTGACCAAACAGGCGTAAAATGGCCTTTGCATCTTCAAACCGACCCCCTTCAACCAATGCCCGGCAAAAAATCAGACTATCTCTTCCCCAGTCCAGAAACCAGGGGTATCCGGCAATAACACTTTTATCCCGGCCCCGGAGCACCAGATAAGCATCCAGGTTTCTAGCCACCGTTTCCATGAAATGGTAAGATGCCGAGGAGGGGGAAAATTGCGGGGGTTCCATGTGCTGCTCTTGGAACCTGGTGGTGAAGATGTCGGCATTGGCTTTAACCGTGAAAACGGCCCTGCCCAACATGGAAACTTTGAAATAACCGGGGCTGAAAAGATCTGAATGGGAATCAAGACCCCTCTCTTCTTCAAGGGAGTGGTACACCATGTAGGTCCATTCGGGTTCAAGAACAAACTCTGCGCCCTCCATGTGAAGATCCAGCCCCCGCTGGCCCGGCGCCGGCTCAAAACGAATCCCGTTATTTCGGGGAACCAGGGCCGATTCCCAGGCATCTTCGGGACCTGTCCAGGCCTTCACCGTATCATGGAAGGAACGATCTTCAATGTCAGGACGCATAATAAGGGTCACAGGGATATGATCTTCCAGAAACAGGGCATGATCCCTGGCTGCCATCCGGGTCATTTTTAAAACCACCTGATTGTACCCAGGGGGCATCCATAGCATCAATTCTATTATGAAATGTCGTCCCTCACAGGTGGGCACATTAAACCGCCATCGCCCGCCACCCCCATCATGGGTACAGGAAAAAGTTTCCAGGCAATCCAGGGTCAACTCCCGGGAATATCCCTGATACACCGCCCAGATGCGATATCGGGAAAGAAGCATCCATCGATTTTCCGGAAATTGTGGATTCAGATTGGCACACAACAGGCCATCATACCGGCTTTCCAGACGTCCCCACCAGGCCGATGCACGCAACATTGCCCCCCGGCCGTTGACATCCAGAAATTTCAGAGAGGGATCGGCCATAATTTTCTGCCGGGAAAAATGGGGCTGAAAGGTAAGGGTCCGGGGTTGTGCCAGATATAAAAGGGAAGATGACTGTTCTCTGGTATTGCCGTTTTCAAATACCCTGATGCGGAAGGTGAACTGCTGATGAAAGGACTGGGTTTCCAGAGGGGAGAAGATGGCAAAAAACATTCCAGATTCCATGGGAAGGGCCTCTTCATATCCCAGGGTTTCAACGAAGTCGCCGTCGGTTCTCCTGATATCCGCCCGGAAATTTTTATGGGCCATCACCAGCAGGCAATACCCCGGAGGCACCATAACCGTGCGGCGGATATCCACCTCCCAGTGCCATATCACCGCACGGCTTTCCTTTCCTCCACCGTTCAGGGAACGGCAAAAGGCGACGGGATCATGAATAAGCTGTGCTGCCCCGGCATTTACATCAAAATCCCCCAGATCTTTAAACCCCTGAAACACTTTAAACAGCTTCATGGCCCGGGCTTTCAGTTTCTGATCCAGTACCCGCCGGGGCATTCGACACATGGGGGGACTTTCTTTAATCCAGGAATCATTGTTTTCTTTTTCGGGACAAAGGGCCATTACCTGGCCAGGTGCCATTACAATGGACTGAAGCGTATCAGAGAGATGGATATCCATCCAGGTTTCCGTAATAAGATCCATGGCCCTTGTACCGGCCATATCCCAGTTATCAGATGACCATAAGACCGTTTGACTTTTTTCACAATCCAGGTTTGCTGCAATGAGCAGACGACTTTGGGAGGGCTCATGAATTCTGGCCAGGGCCAAGCCGTTTTTCGTGGCCTGGTGAACAAAGGCAAGCCGGGTATCCTGGCCAAAGGTGATATGATTCCTCAAAATAAAATTGAGTTGACGGATATGATCAATCTGATTTTCCTCGGCACCCCAGTTCAGGGATGTGGCTTCGTGCACGTCAATTTTTTCCGTGGCAAACCACTCCACCCCGGCACTGAAGCCAAATCCGCCGCACACGGAAAACAGGGCGGAAATGGCCGTTCGCATGCGTGCATACACCTGTGATACAGCCGCCAGACGGGGATTATCGTGGGTTTCTGCAAAATGAATCATCAGCCCATATTTCTCTGAAATTTCCAGGGCCTGGGGCAGATAATCTTCTATCTCTTTTTGCTTGTAATTCTGGAACAGCTCGGAATAGGCCCAGTTGAAATTGGCCGTGTTTAAAAGATCACAGGTGGCATGGATGCCGCCACCCAGCCCTTCCAGGAAAAACACCGTATCCGGATACTCTTTTCGCACCCTTGCCACAATATATTCCCAGGCAGGCAATGGAATCATATAACCGGCATCGCACCGAAACCCATCCACCCGCCTTCTGCACCAGCACAGAAAAATATCCGCCATGTACTGCCACAGCTCCACCCGGGAATAATCAAGCTTGGTGAGATCTTCCCACTTCACCCCCCAGGCACCGGGGACTTCAATTTTTCCATCCTCCCCCCTCACCAGCCATTCCGGATGGTGCTCATGGATGCTGGCAGCCCAGCCGGTGTGGTTGATGGCGATGTCTAAAATCAGGTATCCGCAATGGAAATGCACGGCATCTGCAAGTTCCATGAACTGCTCCAGGGGAGTGGCCAAGGGGTCAAATTCCACCTGGGCCGGGTCCACATCTGTAAAATTAAGGGCCGCATAGGGACTGCCGTACCGGCCCATGCGGGCGTAGGTGGTGGGGGTGGGATGCACAGGCAAAAGCTGCAGCACCCGGCAGCCCAGCTCGCCAAAAACAAAATCAATCTCTTTAATAAGATCCCGGAATTTCCCCGATTCCGGAATTACGGTATACCCTTTGGCTTCAAGGCTCTGGATCACCTCCTGCTCCTGGGGTACCATTGGGTTCCGGGGCCATTTTGCAACGCCAAACTGCCGGACAAAGGCATTATAAACGATGTTGGCACAACAGGAACCGGCGCTTTCAACGTTAATGATCGTGTTATCCCCCTGGGGCCACACAGGGACTTCCTTGTCCTCAGCCATGAAAAAACACTTGGCCCGGAAATGCCCCAGTTCGTACAGGGGAAGGGTGATGGAAAATCGGGAAGAAGTCTGGCCTATCATCCTTATATCATGCCAGGCCCCATTAAGTTTTATATCGCCCTTGTCCACCCGGTCTATGATTTCCTGGCGGGTAACCTCGGCCCGCCCCAGATCGGTACGGAGAAAGGCCTGTCCTGGTGTATCTGAAAAAATATCAAGGCTGAAGGTGATACTGTCCCCACAGAACATGACAAGCGCCCTGCCGGGCTCGGGATACTGAACAACCATAACACCCCCATTGAAGGAAACGATTTGCTGCGGGAAAATGCTCCCGTTTTTTATCCCTGTATGGGTCCCACATCAAAGAAAAACGGGATCATCATAATCATTAATCTTCTTTTTTCCAACCACCCAAAAGATGGAGATGAAGATGAAAAATCACCTGTCCACCGCCCTTTTCAACATTAAATAAAAGCTTATATCCCGACTGATCCACCCCTTCTTTTTTGGCCATATCTTTGGCAACCATATGCATTTTTGAAACAGTTTCTGCATCGGCTTCGGTGAGATCATTGATACTTCTGATGTGCCGTTTCGGCACAATGAGCAGATGCACCGGGGCATGGGGGTTGATATCCCGGAATACCACACACATTTCATCTTCATAAATAAATTCCGATGGAATTTCACCTTTGACAATTTTACAAAACAGGCAATCCTCTGCCATTTTCATCTCCTTTTGTGAAGAATGGGTTTATAATTTCTGGGTTCTTATATCCAAGTCAGGAACCCTCAATGGTTTCCATCAATTGTTCCAAAACTTCTGTGGCCTTACCTTGGAGAAAAATATGGGTGATAAAATCAGTGTAATCCGATGGTTCTGTGTTGATTTCAATTATTTTTGCTCCATTTTCCCGGGCAAGCCGTGGGATCATGTTGGCGGGTGCCACCCTTCCAGTGGTGCCGACTATGATAAAGACATCTGCCCTGTCTGCTTCGGCAAAGGAGTACTGGTGGGCGTGAGCAGGAATAGACTCCCCGAAAAAAACGGCGTTGGGTTTTAAGATCCCCCGGCACTTTTCACACCTGGGTGGCAAAATGGACAGATCCACCCTTTCCACCTTGATGGTGCGGCCACATCCAAGACAGATCAATTTCCTCAAGGCACCATGAAATTCATGGATGGTTTGACTTCCGGCATCCTGGTGAAGGCTGTCCACGTTCTGGGTGATCACCCCGTGAATGTGTTTTTGCGCCTCCATTTCCGCCAGGATATAATGGGCTGCATTGGGCTTTACCCTACCAAACAACTCATAGAAAATATCCCGCATCACCTCCCAGCAATGGCCAGGATTTTCATGGAAATAAGAGATGTCAAAGGTGGCCGGGTCATACTTGTTCCATAACCCGTTTTTCCCCCGGAAGGGAGGGATACCACTTTCCACAGAAATGCCGGCACCGGTGAAGGCCATTGCACGCCTTGCCCCGGTTATTATTTTTGCCGCCTGTTCATATCGTTTTTTGTCACTAATTTTCATTTTTATTAACCATAGCTAAAGGATGCCTGAAGATTCTGGCTCAAATTGTCGACAGCAGAGCCCCCGACGGGCCATCGGCCCCAAAGGCGATCAGTCTTTTTGGCCTGCCGGGCGTTAAAAAGCGCAGGCTGTTTGAGTACAAACCTGTCCGCAACTCCTGGGCTTAAGACCGGCAGGGCAAAAGGGCTGCCGACGGGCCCGGGCCGATTCGATCGCCCGTCGGGGACGTCATAATACCATTTTCATTCTTCGTTGTGTCCGCCAAAACATGTGGATTATATCAGCTGCATCACCTCAAAGGTATTGGTCATGAGATCACAGATGAGCAATCGGTTTCTTAAAACCTCCCCCTTACCCAGCACCACCTTGATTACCTCAGAACACTGAAGGGATGCCACCAGCAAAGCACAATGGGGCAGATTGCCCAGTTGTTTTTCAATGCCATCCGCCTGGTGACCCCGGGGATCGCCATAGATCAGTTGAAACCCCGGATCTTCAGGGTAAATCACAGTTACCTGGCCGGAAATACCTGCAATGGCACCAGATACCAGTGGGATACCCCGGGACCTTGCCAGATCTTGCAGTAAAAACCGATCCCCAATGGAGTCCAGACAATCCACCACCACATGGGCGCTACCCATGATTTCGCGAGAATTTTCCCGGTTCAAGAACCCATGGAATGCGTGTACCTTCACTGTTTTGTTGATGGCCGCCACCCGTTCCCGGGCCGTCCGGGCCTTTGAAGTGCCAATGCCTTTTTCCGTGGACAACAACTGCCTGTTTAGATTGGTTTCATCAAAGACGTCGCCATCCACCAGATCAAGGGTGCCAATGCCAATGCGGGCAAGGATTTCCACAACACCGCCACCCAGGCCACCCAGCCCCACAATACACACCCTGGTGTCTGCCAGAAGCGCCTGCTCAGACAGGCTGATGGTTTGAAAATTTCTTGCATATCTTGTTTTCATATCCATTTCGACATTCTCATCCCCCCCCCACCGGCGGGAAGATACCCACCCGGTCATTATGTTTCAATTCATAGGAAGGCAACTGTCTTGTACCATTGATGAAAATAAGTTTCACATCGGTTTCCGGAATACCAAACTCTGCCACCAGATCTTTGACACAGGTACCCTCCGGAATTTCCATATTTTGGGGGGAATCGGGCAGAAAAGATCTAAGGGTGGCAAAAAAATTCAAGTTAATATTTATCATATTTCTCTCTTTCCGTCGATGCGCTTCCCACTGTCAGAGGTGATAAATCCGTTTAACACTCAGGGATTGATCACAACATCTGTCAGGCTGGATGGGTCTGTCCTTTGCTCTCGACACGTATGCTTAAAAAGCCCCGACACCGGTCCAGACGTTTACTTTATCATTTATAGATGATATAGACGCAAAATCAGTTTCTTTATCAAGGCCATGGAATGCCGTCTATATGCAGATAATTACCATGACAGATATTATGACACGCTTATTGAATTGTATGCAACAGGAAAAAAAGAGGGAATAATGGGGCAGGCCACCATGGAACCAATTACGATGGATCAATTTGCAGAAAATCTGGCAACCTTTGCCATCAACCGGGATGACTTAAAAATGCTTCTCCGGGCCATGCCCGCAGATGACACCGTGAATCGGACCTGCGTGGAATATGAACTTCAGATTTTAAAGATATTAAGTGTGGGCTGGGCCATCTCTTTTTATATGGAAAACGCGCCCATCAAAAAGGAAATTAACCAGCGATTCTGGGATAATATAAAAGAAATTTCCAGGAATATTTCCCAGCTCACGGAAACCACCACCGGGCAGGTAGTGGATTACTTTTCCATTCTGAAAAAACGTATGGACACCTATGTTGCCATAATGAAACAAAATGCAATTGAGGGAACCGACCCCTCCTTTATCATGGGGCCGGCCTTTGCCGATGCCTGCCAGTGCCATGACGATGCTGCGGTGATCCTCACCGGAACCAAGCTGTTTACCATGACCCTTGGGGGGATAAAAGAATACCTCAATGCCGTGGACATCCAGCCATCTCAGGTAGAGATGTCCTGATGGGACATCTGCTCCCCTGGAGGGTTTTATGACTTTTACCATACCTACCCCCCGGCAACTGCTACGGGGTATCATCGGTGTGAATGGATTCATGTTTCTGGTGTGCCTGGTTGTAAGTGGCAAAAATACTGATTTTTCCATAAATCCTTTCACTGCGTTATCCCCCTCCACCAACACCCTTATTTACATGGGAGCCACCGGTACTGTACCTGTTGATCATTACCAGCAATGGTGGTCATTGATAACGGCAAACTGGCTCCATGGAAGTCTCTTGCACATCATCTTCAACATGACAGCCCTGGTTCAAATCGGCCATCTGGTCATGGGTGCCTATGGGGTTCACCGGATGTTTATCATCTATACCATAAGCGGCATTGCCGGATTTTATATCTCCTATGTTGCCGGAGTCAGTGTGACCATTGGGGCCTCGGCATCTATATGCGGCCTCATCGGGGCCACCTTGTACTTTGGAAAATCCAGAGGTGGCCCATTTGGCCAGGCGGTTTACAAGCAGACCATGGGCTGGGTATTAAGCCTTATTGTCATAGGTCTTGCCATCCCAAGCATCAATAACTGGGGACACGGTGGGGGACTTGTTGCCGGCGCAGTACTTGGATGGTTGCTGGGATACCATGAGATCCGACGGGAAACCGGATGGCATGTTATGATTTCCGTGGGGGCCATGGCCATCACCGCACTTTTTCTGATCTGGACAGTTGTGACTGCACTCTACCTGTTATAGAGAAGGCCTTTACTGCTTTTTATACTCTTTTAGCCATGCGGACATTGACAAATGCCAGATACAATACATATTACCGATGAAATACAATAGTACCCAAGCACACCATAAAATAAGGAGAAAAAATGAAGGGAGATTTTAAGAAAATTTTATTTGCGACAGATTTGTCCAACAATTGCAGACACGCCTTTGCCTATGCGGCAAACCTGGCAGCCCGATATGAAGGGGGTATCACACTTCTGCATGTCATGGAAACAGTTTCTGAATCTCTGGATTCCAGACTAAAGGGACTGCTCGGCAAAGAACAATGGGAAATGCTTCACAGCAAGCATGAACATGATGCCAGAGCCACCCTCATCGGCAAAAAAAGTGAACTTGCAACCATCCATCAGGCCCTTGGTACATTTTCCGACACCGCACAGAACGAAGAATGCCGCTATGTGGTGGAAAATATCCTTGTCAAGGATGGCCATGTGGTGGACACCATTCTGGAAACCGCAGAGGAAGAAGGTTGTAATCTCATCGTAATCGGCTCCAACAAAACCATGTTCTCCGATGCGAAATCCATGGGTCATCGCGCCAAAAGTATCCTGAAACGATCCCGGATTCCGGTCATGATGATCCCACCTGCGGACGAGTAACCGGCGGCAATTCGATGTCCGGTGTCCCATCAGGCCCTGTCCTGAGAACAGCACACTGATCGGCACCACCGGCAAGCTGCCGGTGGTGCGACCTGAGTTTTGAAAAATCAAATTTTTCCAGGGCTGTCTTTAAGCTCTGAATCTCCGCCGCCAGCTTATCTGTAAGTCCCTGTTTAAGGCCCATGGACACCCGCCGGTTATATTGTTTTTTTATCTCCGTTTCAATGCAGTGATGCCTGAGATCCAGTTTAATTTCAATTTTTTCCAATGCAAACATCCTGTTTTTTAAATTTCTCATTCTGATGAGAAAACACAAAAATAACTCAATTGCAAAACCAGAATAACAATAAATTTATAACTTATTCTGCTTTTTCAAACACATAATTCAACTGACATCAATAATTATGATCAAATTTACAATGTCTATAGCACACCTTTTGAACTCCGTCCAAAGGGGATATTGAGCTTTTTCATTTTTTTTCTCAAGGTTGAGGGATGAATATTCAATAGCCTGGCCGCCCCTTTTTCTCCCTCCACCCGACCCTTGCAAAGGCCCATAATCCTTTGAATATGCCCGGATATGACCTGATTAAGATCAGGGAGTTGATCCATGTCCGTGATGGTCGAAGAAGCGGTTCCGTACAACAAATCTGCCTGATTCTCACCGATACCTTTAAAAAAAAGCAAGTTTTCCCTGTCCAGAATCAAGGAACGTTCCACAGCATTTTCAAGTTCCCGGATATTCCCCGGCCAGTGATAGTCCATCAAGCGCTGAATGGCACCAGGTGCAGGGTTCGGAGTAACAGTCCGTTTCATTTCTTTGGATTTTTTCATAATAAAATGCTGAATAAGATCAGGTATATCCTCTTTTCTATCCTTTAAAGGGGGAAGGATGATGGGAAAGACTCTGAGCCTGAAAAACAGATCCGCTCTGAATTGATATTTCGCCATCATTTTTTCAAGATTCTGATGGGTGGCCGCAATGATTCTTATATTTACCCGGACGGTCTCGGTGCCCCCCAGTCTGTCAATTTCCTTTTCCTGCAATACCCGCAAAAGCCGTACCTGGGCCTCGGGTGATAATTCTCCAATCTCATCTAAAAACAGAGTACCGCCATTGGCACGTTCAATACGTCCTCGTTTCTGGGACACCGCACCGGTAAATGCCCCTTTTTCATATCCAAACAGCTCACTGTCCAGAAGGGAAGCCGGAATGGCACCACAATTTACCGGTATGAAAGGTCTGTTTTTTCTATGTGACAGGTTATGAATGGTATTTGCAATGACCTCTTTGCCCGTGCCGGTTTCCCCCAGCAGCAATACCGGACTTTCCAGGGGGGCGACCTTTTGAACCAATTGCATGACCTTCTTCAATCCACTTTGGGCACCAATAACCTTTTCACCGGAGAATTTGTTGAGTTCATCCTGGAAATATCTATTGTCATCTATGAGAACTTCCTTGAAATTTTGCAATTCCCGAAAGCGCAAGCTGTTGGTCAAAGCAATGGCACAAGGTTTACTCAAAAGACTGAAGAGATGAACATGTTCCCTGGTAAATTTTTGTTTTCCATTGTTAAATACCGAAAGTACTCCCAGCATGGTCTTTTCCAACACAAGATCCATGACCAGCCCAGATAAATCAGAAGCACCAAAGGCTTCAGCCACAGGCCCTGTGACAGGATCATCGCCGAGTCGATCTATGACCTTGATCCGAACGGAGCGCTGATCCTCAACCTGTTTCCGGCCTTTTTTTGTTAATACATTTTTGACTGAGGTCGCATCATATTCTGTTGGTGTTGCATGGGCAACTGTCTCCACAATTCCGGCTCTCTGGTGATATACATGAAAACTCATGTGCCCCACCGGCATAAACCTTCGAATATACAACAGACATTGATGCAACGCCCTTTCAATCTCAAGGCTTCCACAAATTTTTAATGTCGCTTCACTGAAGAATTCTTTTTCATCAACCGGCATGGAGGACTCCTCAAATTTAAAAATTTTCTGTTCTATTTAGCAGTTTATATCCAATATGGCAAATAGAACAGAATTTTCTTTTCCATGGTATAGTTTTGTGTCTAACCCCAATACATCCTCCTTTATTAACAGCTAATTTTGATATGGCACATTTTATGCTTTGTCATATCGGACTAACCAAGTGGCCTGTATGACAAACAACTCGATAAAAAGGGAAAATGCAATGGAAATCAACAAAGTTACGGTGTTAGGTGCTGGTATTATGGGCGCAGGTATTGCCCAGACAGCAGCCCAGGCAGGGTTTGATGTCACAATCCGGGATATGGAAGATCGTTTTGTGGAAAATGGACTGGCAACAATAAAAGGCAACCTTGACCGCTCCGTATCCAAAGGAAAAATGGAAGAAAGCATGGCCACCGAGATAATGGGCCGAATCAAAGGCACCACGGATTTAAAAGAGGCCGCCCAGGATGCTGACATGGTCATTGAAGCCATCATTGAAATCATGGATGTTAAAAAACAGGTTTATCAAGAGCTGGACAACATCTGTAAAAGAGAAACTATCTTTGCATCCAACACATCCGGCCTATCCATCACTGAAATGGCAAGTGTTACCACAAAACCTGACAAGGTTATCGGTATGCATTTTTTCAACCCGGTACCCGTGATGAAACTGGTGGAACTGATCAAAGGATATACCACCTCGGATGAAACCCTTGAGATTGCCACGGCTTTTGTCAACACCATTAAAAAGACCCCCATAGAAGTCAAGGAAGCACCTGGCTTTGCGGTGAACAGGATACTGTGCCCCATGATAAATGAAGCTATTTTTGTGCTTGCAGAAGGCGTGGCTTCCGCCGAGGACATTGACCGGGGAATGACCCTGGGTGCCAACCATCCCATAGGCCCCCTTGCCCTGGCAGACATGATTGGACTGGACACCATGCTCATGGTCCTGGAAGGTTTTCATAAAGAGCTGGGAGAAGACAAGTATCGGCCTGCCACCCTGCTCAGAAAAATGGTACGTGCAGGTCATCTCGGCAGAAAAAGCGGCAAGGGGTTTTACGACTACACAAGATAAATACGTTTGGGACTTGATCACACCATGGGCCATTGATCTTTCTAAAATGCCCGATGTCATGACCAAGCCCAAATAAAGACATCCGCTTGTCCATACGGCATGCGCTGATCTTCACTTTCGTGGGATGGCATATGTAGTGCTGATCCGAATAAATTCGAACCAAGAATTAACATAAATAACGATGGAGTAAGAATAAAAAATGAAAGATATTGTGATTGTTTCTGCCTGTAGGACTGCCATTGGCTCCTTTGGTGGAACCCTAAAAGATATGAACGGTGCCGCCATTGCTGCCGTCACCATGAAAGAAGCCGTGAAAAGGGCCGGGATAGAGCCCAATATTATTGATGATGTGCGATATGGCTGCTGCCTGGAACACCATGATACCCTTAATGTAGCCAGGGTCGCTGCGCTCATGGCCGGAATTCCGAATACGGTTCCGGCAGTTACCGTGAACCGGGTCTGTATATCAGGAATGGAAGCGGCACTTTCTGGGGCGGCCATGATCCAGGCCGGCATGGCAGAGGTTATTCTTGCAGGGGGTGTGGAGCATATGTCCGGAGTACCCTATGCGGTTCCCAATGCAAGATGGGGCTGCCGTCTCCAGGACCAGCAGTTTGTGGACAGCATGATACATGCCCTGCACTGCGGATCTCACCTTCTTCCCATGGGTGGGGACACGCCGTTGAATACCAATGAGGCACCGGCAAGCTATTTTATGGGAAAACCCTATATAATGGGACACACAGCAGAATTTGTAGCTCAACATCTGGGGATTTCAAGGGAAGAGATGGATGAAATTGCCCTGCGAAGCCATAACAACAGTGAACGGGCAACAAATGACGGCTCCTTTAAAGAGGAAATCGTACCCATTGAGGTACCCCAGAGAAAAAAAGCACCCCTTATTTTTGATAAGGACGAACATTTCAGACCCGGCATAACAATGGAAAAATTGTCAAGCCTGCCGCCGGCATTTGTTCCTAAAACAGGAAAGATAACCGCAGGAAATGCCAGCGGTCTCAACGACGGGTCTTCCGGCATGATCATCATGTCATCGAACAAGGCAAAAGAACTGGGGTTGACACCCATAGCGAGAATCAAAGCCACGGGTATGGGCGCCTGTCACCCCACCATCATGGGTCTTTCACCAGTGCCTGCCGTGAAGCAGCTGATGGACAAAAGCGGGCTGTCCATAAAAGATTTTGAACTGGCAGAGGTCAATGAAGCTTTTGCCGCACAATATCTCGGGTGCGAAAAAGAACTGGGACTGAATCGTGAAATAACCAATATCAACGGTTCCGGCATCGGTCTTGGGCATCCCATCGGTTCTACAGGGTCAAGGATTATGGTCACCTTGATCCACGCCATGAAAAAACGGGGCAATACATTGGGCCTTGCCACCTTGTGCGGCGGGGGAGGTGTGTCGCTGGCCTGTGCCCTTGAAATGCTTTAGTATCAATTATTCCGAAATCCCCGGCATAAACGCCTCTATTTTTAACGCAAAATGTAGAGATACCTAACTTGGACAAGCCAGAACCCAAAAGGCTTTCTGATTCTCTTGCCAAAATAACACGAAAATCAATGATGAAAATCGGCATCCTTCATTCCCGCTTTACCCTTTCATGGGGTAAATGGTCATCTTGCGGTGTTCGTCCCCAAAAAGTGTAAACTACTTTTGTTATGATATGAAGGATGCCTAAAAATCTAACATTACTTGCATGATTGGTTTTGGGTAAACCCAGATCCCAAATTCCGGTTCGCTCGTGACGGTTATAAGAGAGAACATTTATGCCTAACAAACAATCGGTACAATAACGGATAGACAAAAAGGAGATATTTGAATGGCGCAATTAATTTCAGATCGCAGAGATATTGATTTTGTCCTACATGAACAACTACAGGTGGAAAATTTAACCAAGGCGGAAAAATTCAGCGAATTTGGTAAAAAGACCATTGATCTCATCATTTCCGAAGCCAGAACCCTGGCGGTTAAAGAGATGCTGCCCCTGCAGAAACCCAGTGATATAGGATGTGAATTTAAGAATGGTGAGGTAAAAGTCCCCGAAGATTTTCATAAAGTCATGGAAACATACAACGAAGGGGAATGGCTGGCCATGACCGATGATCCCCAATGGGGAGGACAGGGCATGCCCAAAAGCGTGGCCATGGCTGCCAACGAATATTTTTACGGTGCCTGCAACTCCTTTATGATCTACAACCTGTTAACCCATGGTGCCGCCAAACTCGTTGAAACATTTGGAACAAACAAGCAAAAGGAAATTTATCTGAAAAACATGCTCTCCGGAAAATGGGCCGGGACCATGCTTCTCACCGAGCCCGATGCCGGATCTGATCTGGCAGCTGTTTCCACCATTGCAAAGGATAATGGCGATGGCACATACGCTTTGGAGGGCAACAAGATTTTTATCTCCGGCGGTGAGCAGGACCTGACGGAAAACATTATCCATCCGGTGCTGGCAAGACTGGAAGATGCGCCGGCGGGCATCAAAGGCATATCTCTTTTCCTGGCACCCAAATACCGGGTGAATAACGATGGAACATTGGGAGAGTTTAATAATGTTGTCTGCACCGGAATTGAAGAGAAGATGGGGCTTCATGGGTCTGCCACCTGTTCCCTGGAACTGGGGGGTAAAGGTCAATGTCGTGCAACTCTTTTGGGAGAAAAAAACAAGGGCATGGCCGCCATGTTTCTGATGATGAATGAGGCCCGCCAGATGGTGGGGCTCCAGGGATTTGCCAATGCCTCTGCCGCCTATATCTATGCGGTCAATTATGCCAGGGAACGGATGCAGAGCAAGGGCCTTACCGATCCTGTGGGTTCAAAGGCCGTGGCCATCATAAATCACCCCGATGTCAAAAGACAGCTGCTCATGATGAAGGCCTGGGTGGAGGGTATGCGGAGCCTGATTTATTATGGAGGGTTGTGCCATGACCGTATTGCCATTGCATCCGATGAGGTGGAAAAAAAGCAAATTTCCACCCTGCTCGAAGTGCTGACGCCCATTATCAAAGGCTACATCACGGACAAGGCATTTGAGGTGTGCAACCACGGCATACAGATTTATGGCGGTTACGGGTTTATAGAGGAGTTCCCCGTGGCCCAGTTGTTGCGTGATTCCCGAATCTTCATGCTTTATGAAGGGACCAACGGCATTCAGTCCATGGATCTAATGGGACGCAAGTTGAGCATGTACAAAGGTGAACCTTTTAAATATTTTCTGGATCAAATTCAGAAGGTGATCACCCTGGCCAAGCCGGTGGAAGAGATTAAAGAACTTACCGAAAGCGTGGAAACATTTTTTGCAGAATATACGGAAGCCACTCAGCATCTTGCAAAACTGAGCCAATCGGCCAAGGTTTTGGAGGCATTTGCCTTTTCACATCCTTTTATGGAGATGACCGGAGACCTGGTCATGGCATGGATGCTGTTGTGGCGAGCCAGTCTGGCAGCGCCCCAGATTGGAAAAAAGAAAAAAGACACGGCTTTTTACCAGGGACAGGTTCAAACTGCCCGGTTCTTTATCAATACCATTTTGCCCATCACCAAGGGGCGACTTGATGCCATTCTAAAAGGCGATGCCGTTGCCGTAGAGATGGAAGATGCAGCCTTTGGCGGTAAATAAGAATTTACCTGGGTTGAAGAGCCAGATAGCCAACAGCTAAACATGTGACTCATACGTTTTTTTGGGGAGGGCATGAATTCATGCCTCTCCCCTCCCCATAGACAAACCATTGATTAATATGCCCAACAAGAAAATGGGAATACGTCGCTTAAATTTTTATAAAAAAGAGTAGTCAACTCTAATATTTTTTTATGCTTCGTTGTGGACAGAGAGCAAGAGGAGGTCTGCCCATGGCAGTTATATTGAGTCAGACCATTCTAACTTCTTCTGCCTTCATCCGGTTATTTTGCTGTGACATTATACACGACGGGACCGACATTGAAGTGTTCCATATATTCATCTTTTGGGCTTTTTGACATAATTCTTCCCTGAAATCAGGATGTGCAATTCCGATCAAAGCCTCAGCTCTCTCCCATGTTGATTTCCCTTTGAGGTTTGCCATACCATATTCCGTCACCACATACTGGGTTATAGTTCTGGGAAGGGTCACGATGGTCCCGTTTTCAAGAAAAGGCTGAATCCTTGACTTGATGTTACCCGCCTTATCTTTCTTTGTCGAAGAGAGACAGATAAAAGATTTTCCTTCTTTTGAATGGTAGGAACCGTAATTATAGTCAAACTGTCCTCCGGTACCGGAAATCTGTCTGAAACCAAATGATTCAGACGAAACTTGGCCGTATAGATCCACTTCAACTGCATTATTTACGGAAATGGCTTTGTCGTTTGCGGCAATTCGTTGAAAATCGTTGGTGTAATCCACAGGAAAACTGCTGCAGACAGAATTTTTATCTATAAAATCATAAAGTTTCTGGGAGCCCAAGGCAAATGTGTACACCATCTTACCTAAATTTCCAGTCTTGTTGCGCCCTGAAATACATCCGGCTTCGTACATATCCACAAAGGAATCACAGAGCATTTCAGTATGGACACCAAGATCCTTCAAACCGGAGGATGCAATCATCTTTCCAATGGCATTGGGCATGGCGCCAATTCCAAGCTGAAGACATGAACCGTTTTCAATCTCAGCCACCACACGTTCTGCGATATTCTGATCCACCTCGCCGATGGCTGGTTCAGGAAGGCAGAAAATCTCTGAATTATCAGTTTCCACCACATATTTGACTTCTGAGATGTGAATCGTTTCATTGTAACCGCCAAAACAATAAGGGACCTTATTATTTACCTCAACGATAACTTTTTTCGCCCTCTCAATCTGGGATCTTTGGAATGAATTGGAAATTCCAAAGTTAAACATACCGTCTTTATCCATAGGTGTGGTGCGAACGATATATACATCAATATCTGAACTTCCCCGGTCATAGTAACCTGGCCCCTCATGGTAAAGCAGTGGTATGTAATTACACAGCCCTTTGTCATGGAGTACACGGTCACCGCCTGTAAAATGCCAGTTATTATATACAAAGCCAGTCCTTGTAGGATCAACAGCACCAACCTGTGAAATCCCCGGGAACCCAACGGCTCGAACCTTTACGTCCGACAATTCCCCCACCCTTTTGGCGAGCGCTTTGTCCAGCTCAATGGGTGCACATATAAAATGACCATAGTCGACCCAGTCTCCCGATTTGATAATCTGTACGGCTTTTGCTGCGGTGGTGAGTTTCTCTTTATAAAGTCCGACACAATTCAAAATCTTCTTCTCCCTTATCTGATTTAAACGATTTCCGGTAACCTGGGCATCTTTTATTTTCCTGTTTTCACTTATTTGAAAGGGTGAAAACCGAAATAATGCAAGTCTTTCCACCATCACAAACCAATCAACATCTAAAGTTGAGTGTTTTTTAAACCCCAACGAATAAAGGCGCATTCTGTTTGTGAAAGCGTAACATGGAACATAAAAATGCCAAGCAGTAAATTATTAATCCTTAATTTTTGCAATATAAGTGCCAATATCATCAACTTAATCTAAATAAATCGCAATACCAAAGAAGACGACCATAAAATGGGAGAATGAGATATAATTTCATCAACTATGGAAAAATAGAGAGGGGCTTTGCAGAGAATTGAAATAAAAAACAATACGACAGAGTTGTCGTATTTCTAATATTTTATATGTCAATACAGTTTATTTTCAAGCACTTGGCCTAATTACGACACTTTTAAACCAATATGCGACATAATTGTCGCATCACATGAGGTAGGATGAACCGTTTTTTTCGCCAGCACATGGGGCAACCGACGTCAGACTTATGTACTTGACGTTATAGACCCAATCCGGTGCGAACTCAATACGACAGCAATAATGCCGATAAAGCAGGTATGACAACGCACAAGCACAATGCTTTTGACGAAAAGCCATGGAATACAACATCTGCCATAAAAAATTGGATCATCAAGTGGCTGATACACCGGAGTTATTTATTTTGTATTGTGCAACTTTTCGCTCAAGGGTTCTACGATTTATACCAAGCGCTTCTGCCGTTTTACCACGATGCCAGTTTTTTTCCAGAAGTACTTTTTTTATCAAAGTTTTTTCAATTTCACCCATGGCATCTTTGAGTTTAAATGACCCCTCAGGAAACAGTTTTTTGGAATCCGAAGGCATGGATAATCCGGAGGAAGGAAAATCATGAATAAAGTCAAGGGAGCCAAGGGTCAGGTAACGGCTTAATGAATTCTGGAGTTCTCTGACATTGCCGGGCCAGTGGTATTTCAAAAATGCATCATTGGCGACACTATCAATTACAGGAAAATCAGAACTATTGTTTTTTAGTTTCATAAAATGCTCTAAAAGAAGCGGAATATCTGATTTTCTTTCCCTTAAAGGAGGCAAGTGGATGGGAATCACGTGTATTCGGTAAAAAAAATCATCACGCATTTTTCCCTGCTCTATCATCTTCACAAGGTCTTGGTTGGTGGCAGCTATAATTTTTATATCAGGTTTTATCAACTTTCTGCCACCAAGTGCCATAACCCCTCCTCCCTCTATGGCCCGCAGCAATTTAACCTGCATGCCCAAACTAATTTCCCCTATCTCATCAAGAAAAAGAGTCCCCCCCTCTGCGAGTTCCAAATACCCTTTTTTATCCGATGATGCGCCTGTAAATGCCCCTTTGTTATAGCCGAAAAATTCGCTTTCCATCAAATTCTCCGGAATGGCTCCACAGTTAATCGGCACAAAAGAGTGGTTTTTCCTTTTGCTGAGGCGATGAATTTCTTTTGCTACCAGCTCTTTTCCCGTGCCGGATTCTCCGTAAATGATAACACCGGAATCTGAAGTTGCAGCGCGCATGATCAATTCGTAAACCTTCTGCATTTTAGAACTTTTACCTACGATATCACCGAATTTGTACCTTTCTTGCATTGTCAATTTTAAACGAACATTTTCTTCTTTCAGCTGGTCTGCAGATGTTTTTAATTTTTCGGATTCTTTCTTTTTATCTGTAATGTCTATAAGTATGGTCTGTCTTTTTCTCACGCGTCCCTTTGCATCAAGAATGGGGGTGGAAAGCATGTCATACCATGTATCATCCTTTCGACAATGGAATTCTTTTCTGACGGTCTCACCTCTAAACACTTTTTCATGGTCACACCACGGGCAGGGAAAATCGAATCCATATAGAACAGTATAACATTTACTATCTTTTCCAAGAATTTTTCCAGTCTTCTCAGACAACATTCGATTTAAAAATTCAATCCTATAATCCACCAGAGTGGTGTAGATAAGCCCAGGAAAATAATCAAGAATTGCAAGCAGTTCGCCCTCTCTTTCAACCAGGCTCTTTTCTGCTTTTTTCTTTGCTGTAATGTCGGTCAGTGTGGCAACGCTCGTTGTGGTTCCCGGAATCATATCCATCTTGATATGAATATCAAATATTGCACCTGTATTTCCTAGAAAATGGGTCTCATATTCTTTGGGTGCCAGGTCTGGATCAATCCGTCGTAAACGGTGATACGCCTTCATTCGTTCAAGATCTTTTGCTGCAACCATTGAGGTCCATTTAAGCTTTCCTTCAACATCCTCCTTTGAATATCCCAGCAAGTTAACAAAACGTTCGTTAATTCTTGATATTATATAATTTTTCTCAACCACAATGGTTGGTGCAGTGGACTTTTCAAAAACAAGTCTGTAAAAAGCCTCATCATCTTCAGCACGAAGAGGCGTGTTGCCTCTGCCATCCGGAATTTTTTGAAATTGGGTAAAACAATCTTTTTTTTTCATTGTATCTTTTTTATTAGAAAATAAACCCCTGGATCTCTGATCCAGGGGACAATTGATTGGCTTTCGACTTGGAAATCTCAATCGATTCAAGGTCGTGAACAGACAAATCGCATGAAGCGGAACCTGTGCACGATCTTTATCAACCCAGCCTGATAAGAGAATATAGCCCAGCTTGGCCCAACCTTAACAAAACCGTACGAGGACCTCACAAAGGAACAGGATTAGTGATCTTCATGAACATAAAAAGGCCATTTGTGAAAAAACCATTCATTCCATAATAGTGGAATGATCCACCAAAAGTTCCATATCAGAGATTCACCATGGACAAACTTATGGTCCCAATGTGGATTACCAAGGCCCCACTCTCCCCAGCCTGCGTAGTAAAAAATACCGTAATTGATGCCACAAAGAATCATAACACCAAAGGTTCTAAAACCAAAGGCCATCCAGGAATCTTTATCCTTGACAGGAACCATGTCATCAAAATAATGATGCCATATCAAAAATGGAAGCAATGTAAATCCTGCGATTTCCGCTGAATGATACCAAAGGAATCGAAGCAATTCCGCATCATTTGGTTTCGCCGCCTGAAGATGATGAAGCAGATCATGGGGAAGCCATAATGGTGCAATTTTTATACAGATCAATGCAAGAACGTATGCCCCGGCTACATTAAGAACAAAGGAGAGCAAACCTTTCCAGGGTTGGGGCAAAACAATAAGGCTCCATGGTTTCATCCGCCATACGTTGACGGTCATAAACAATATAATAATCATCCACTCCCACCAACCAAAAATCCAATGGAGGTGGCTAAATCCCGCAACCTCCCCCCACCATGGTGTATTCAAGCCAAAAGCATTCCCCAGGGCCACTTCATAAACACCCCCCCAGAAAGGAACAATCAAAATTGCATAAAAAAACACAGTCCACAAAGAGCACCATCCAATTTCAAGCAGACCTGCCTGGGGCTGGGGAAGATCACTGGGTCGAACGGGCCATTTACCAAAAAGAATGGTAACAAATGGATAACTGTAAAAACCGATTAAAACAAAACAGACCACGGCACTTTCAGCAAAATGTTTGGCCTGCATGGTGGCCAGATTTAATGTTCCGGCTTGACCTGCCGCAGCCAGGGAATTCAAATTATCCTGACTCAAAAAATTAAAGCCCAATCCTAAAATTTTGTAAAAAACGATATGGATAATAAACCAGACAATTCCTAAATTCACAATGGTTTCAATGATCCCCCGGGCGGGTTGAGGAACCTTCTCAAAAGGCCAGTCCCCCAACAAAATATGCTGATACGCACCCACAAGGATCATCATTGCCAGATACATAATAAATGGGTACGGAAACAAACCCACAGGTCCCCTGGGATCACTCAAAAGATACCAAAGCACCCAGGCTATCAATGTAAAGACTACCAGTGAAATAATGCCGGTGAACGGCTGGCCCCATCTGGCAACCATCTCTCCGGGCGCTGTTGATGCTGTTTTTTCAACAGCTTGATTTATTGTACCACTTTCAGATTGAATGCTACCTGTTCTTTCCATTATTACCTCCCTTAAATTGTTCATCTTGATGATCAAATTTTTTCTAACCCCTTCCCTGTCAACATAAAAAACTTGATCATCGAGTTCATGGATCAGAGGCTCGCTTTTTGATCGTAATCCTCCCTGATATCCTTTTTGCTGATTTTACCCACCGACGTTTTGGGGATAATTGCGTCTAATATGATTTTATTGGGGACCCCGTATTTTGGAATCTGCCCCTTTTCCACAAAAGTCATGCAGAACGCCTGGATATCAGACTCAGAGACCTTGCCTTTGAAGGCTTCTTTCAATACCACCATTGCCATGGGGCGCTCCCCCCATTTTTCATCCGTAATGCCAACCACGGCAACCTCGTTAACCGCTTCATGCTGGCTGATAATATCTTCCAGCTCCAGAGACGAAATCCATTCTCCACCGGTTTTGATCACATCTTTCAGTCGATCCGTTATTTTCAGATATCCCTCCTGATCAATAACGCCGATGTCTCCGGTGTGAAGCCAGCCGTTTTTCCAGAGCTCCTCGCTCTTTTCATCGGATTTGACATACCCCTGACTGAGCCAGGGTGTCCGCGCAACCACCTCACCGGCTGTCTGTCCATCATGGGCAACAGGATTACCTTCCACGTCCACGATTTCCAGTTGAACCTCGGGTACGGGAAGACCGGTTTTACAACGAATCTCCACCTGCTCATCCTCTCCCCAGTCCAGCATATGGGGTTTAAGATTGGCCAGCGTCAGTATTGGGCAGGTTTCAGACATCCCGTATCCGGTAAAAAGGTTAATCCCATGGCCAAGGGCCTCCTTGCAAAGCCCCTTGGAAAGGGCTGATCCTCCGATGATGACCTTCCAGCCCCTGAGATCCATATCGTTAATGGATGGGCTTGTAATGAGCATGTTCATGATGGTGGGTACACAATGGGAATAGGTTACTCGCTCCCCGACTATGAGTTTTAGTAACATTTCAGGTTCATAGCGACCCGGATAAACTTGTTTTGCTCCCAGCAGTGTCATAAGATAAGGCATGCCCCAGGCATGGACATGGAACATGGGAGTCATTGGCATGTAGACATCCGCCGAAGAAATATTGGCCTGGGAGGCATAGGCGGTGAGGCCAGCCATAACGCCGTAAGTATGAAGCACGATCTGGCGATGACTGAAGAAAACCCCTTTGGGAAGGCCGGTGGTGCCGGTGGTATAAAAAGTTGTGGCCATGGTGTTTTCGTCAAAATCAGGGAAAACATACTCAGGAAGTGCTGAGGATATCAAAGCTTCGTATTCACCGCTGAATTCAATGGAAGACGCAGGGATTTGACCTTTGTCAGACAATAAAATAACCTGTTTCACCGTCTCAAACCTGTCCTTTACAGATTCCAGGAGGGGCAAGAATTCTTCATTAATAAGAATGATGTCATCTTCGGCATGGTTAATTGTATAAATAAGCTGCTCTGATGTTAAGCGGATATTCACAGTGTGGAGCACAGCCCCCATCATGGGTACGGCGAAAAAACACTCCAGATAACGGTGGGAATCCCAGTCCATGACTGCAACGGTATCTCCTGGCTTGACCCCCTGTTCTTTTAGCATGGATGCAAGCTGTTTTACCCGTTTTCCAAATGTCTTATAATCATAGCGCAAGCAGTCTCGGTACACAATTTCCTGCTCCGGAGCGTAAATCAAGGGCGTGTTTAAAAGATGCTTAATCAGAAGTGGATAGGTGTAGGCGCTCTGGGTGGGGGTAATGAGTTTTGTTGTCATCATATCTCCTTTGTCCATTTTTCGCTTGGGTCATTTGACCGTTTGTTAAATTTGAAAATTCCGGAATACTATCTTTTCTCCAGACAATGGAACTCGATGATTAATTTTTTATGTAGATAGATATGGGAAAAAGATCAGTCCCAAAAACTTGATCATCGAGTAAAACCAAGCTCGACAATGATTTTGAACCTGCCTGCCATAATAGGGGATGTTTAAGGAGAAAAAAATCGGTGTAAAAACCATAATCGCGTAAGCGAAAAACGTAAAATCATGTAGGGAATTTCCCTACAGAGACAATTAAACTTTCAGAATGTATTTATTTAGGAGGGGGCTAACGAAACAGCGTCCGAAGTTGGGTGGGAAAACAGGGTTGATCATAGAATGGGGCACTGGCCAAACATTTACATGAGTAATACAAATACTTACATTGAACCTTAAATGTCTCCTTTGAAAATACCGGTTTCCACCCAGATCACAGCATATCGAACCAATTCAGTGGCGTTTTTTAAATTCAATTTTTCCTTGATCCGTTCCCGGTAGGTGCCGATGGTCTTGATACTGATATTGAGCTGAGATGCAATTTCCTTGGAGGAGCGTCCCGCACCAATGAGTTGGAAAATTTCAAGTTCCCTGTCCGTAATGTGTTTCAAGCGGGACTCGTGGACCAGAGTGGGCTGTTTTTGAAAGGTGTGAAGAATCTGACTCATGATAGCGGGACTGACATGAATATGACCGTCCATAATACGACGAATCGCGGTGACCACGGATTCAGAAGCTTCCTGTTTCATTATATAGCCCTTGGCCCCCGCCATGATGCACCTTTCGGCATGCATGGCTTCGTCGTGCATGGAAAGCACCAGAGATACCATGGGCTTATGGTGGGCATGAATCTCCTTGACAAGATCCAAACCATTACTCTCTTTTAAAGAAAGATCCACAATAACAAGGTCCGGCCTTTCATGTTCAATGAGTTTTCCGGCCCCTGGCACATCTTCAGCATGCCCGCATATCGTCATATCACATTCCTGGTTGATCATTTCCTCCATTCCCATGCGAAAAATAGGGTGATCTTCAACAATAAGTATGCGAATCATGTTTGATGTAATCCTGAATGGCTTGAAAGTTTAATTCGAAGTTTATGGGTTTCTCTCCAGGGTAAGCAAAACAATGGTACCACCACCCGGAGCTGCTTTAACATCAAGTACCGCACCAATCCTTCCGGCTCGATATCTCATTATTTGCATGCCCATGCCGCGGAACAAAGCAGAGGTCCGGAATCCGATGCCGTCATCCTTAACCGCTAATCTGGCGGTTTCATCTTGATTCGTCAAGGAAATATATATATTTTTGGCCCGGGCATGTTTTACAGCGTTGTGTACTGCTTCATGGACAATATAATAAGCATGGGTGGCCATCGTTGTATCATCAAATGGTGAAATGACATCACAGGAGAGAATACAGGAAAGGTTAAACACCTCTCTGATATATGTGGCCAACTCTTCAAGGGAAGCATCAAATCCCAGCTCTGTAAGGTTCACAGGAAACAGCCCCTTTGACAGACGGCGGGTTTTCTCAATGGCATCCAGAATCAGGTCACGAATTTTGCCTGTACGCTGCGCTTCAGCGTCTAAGGAGACATTGCCTTTTTTTCCATGTAGACGCTGTTGCAACATTTTGGTCATCACCTCGATACCGATAAGCTGGGGGCAAAGATCATCATGCAGTTCCATTGCAAGTTTCTGACGTTCCCTTTCACTGATGATGATAATTTCCCGTTCCAGTCGCCTGGCGTCGGTCATATCCTCAATTGCGCCAAGAATGCAGGATTCTCCCCACAAGGTTATCTGTTCCATGGAGATCATTCCGGTTCGCTTTTCTCCGGTGGCAGTAAGAAATGTGATTTCCCGATTATTAAGAAGAATTTTTTCCGTCAGGGATATTCTCATTTTTTTCCAATCCCCGGGATGGAAGAAAAAATGAATGGCCGACAGCTCTTTACCGATAACGTCAAACAGGCTGTAGCCGGTAACTGCCAAAAAACGGTCATTGACATTGATAATTCGGCTGTCTTTTAATGCGGCGATAAACATGCCTGAAGGACTGCTTCTAAAAGCTTTTGAAAACATTTCTTCCGACAGGCGAAGGGCCTTTTCATTTCTTTTTCGCTCACTGACATCCCGAAGAACGCCACTGAATCCCTTGGCGGTATTCTCTGAAGAGCTCCTCAGAGACACTGAAGCTTCAACCGTACAAATGGTGCCGTCGGCTTTAATTAATTCAAGATCCGGCAATTGCTTTGCCCGATTGGACAACTTTACCTTGGTAAAGATTTTGTCCAACGCTTCGTAATTTTCAGGCTTCATGTAGCTACATATTCTGCTACCCACCACATCTATTTCTTTTTTCCCCAGAATTTTACCCATGGAATGGTTGCAAAAGCTGAAAGTTCCGTACAGATCCACTTCAAAATATCCTTCTTCCATGCGTTCCAGAATGGTTCGATATTTTTCCTCGCTGGACCGAAGGGCCTGGGCTGTCATTTTGTGCTGGTTCATTTCCAAGCGTAAATTGGTGGCATAGCTGTTCAAGGTATCCATAAATTTATTAAAATAATCTGCCAGCTGTCCGATTTCATCGGTGGACTTCACAGGCATGCGAATATTGAAATCTCCGGATGCGCCCATGGCAAATTGGTTCATAAGGATCTGCAACGGCCGGATAACGGTGGTGTTTATCCACAGAGATGTACAAAAGACCAGAACACAAATCAAAAAGACAATGGTGAAAATAATATCTCGAACAGTCTTTAATGGGGCAAAAATCTCATCCAGGTATGTGGTGGACGCCACAATCCAGTCATATTTAGGAATATATTTAAAAATGACCATTTTTCTCCGCTCAATGCTCTCTCCCGGATTTTTCCAGGTGTAAACGGCTTTTCCGTTTTTCAAACGACATATATTGCGAACAAAATAAACACCGTCCCTGTCCTTTGCATCAAAAAAATTACCGGTCATAAACGGATGCACAATAAGATTGCCACGGCTGTCATTTATATAGGTATAACCGCTCTTTCCAAAGGTCAGGCTCAGGATACTTTCCCTGAAATCAGAGATATTAATAAGTTCTGCAAATTCTTCTCTATAGGTGGAGGCGGCAATAATCCAATCCCATGGTTCAAAGTAGGAGATGTACATGGCTTTGGGCTTTAATGCGTCCTCTTCAGGATTCTTCCAGTCATACTCAAGATACCCGGTTTTCATTTGTATCATTTTCTTGACAAATTTCCGGTTTAAAAACTTTTTTCCGGCCACTCCGGTATTGGGGTGTTCTATGGCGATCCCAGTGGAGCTAACGCAAAAAATATATCCAGTTCTACCAATGGTCTGACTGAAAAGAATTTTCCGGCACAGAAGTTTGGCCTCATTTTCCGTCATCAAGCCCTTGAGAAAATCACCATGAATGTTCTTTACGATCTCCTTATTTTTATCTGCAATGGCCCTGAGGTGATTTTTAATGGAAGTGGCAGCTGCCGTTCGAACCATATTTTGAATGGCAGCTGTGGCATTGGTCAGCTCACTTTCAATATTGGCTTCAATGGTACTGCGAACCTGCTGGTAAATGACGGCTCCGCCCAGCAAAATGGCCAGTACGGCGACCAAGGTATAACCGCCCAACAGTTTTGTTCTAATCTTCAGGTTTGTTAAAAATCGTATTAATTTGACCATTTTTAATATCTTGAGTTTCATGTGATTCTGAGCTTGATCACAACAGTCGATGTGTGACCAAGCCCAACGCTACATCCGATATTAAACAAACTGTGAATGCAGGGCTGTCATGGTCTTTTCAAGATCCGTTTCATGGACAAGGAAATAAAGTGCTGCCCTGGAAGGGCCAAAGGAAATCATTTCAATGTTGACATCCACATCGGAAACCGCAGTGAAACACCTAGCGGCAATGCCCCGATGATTATGCAGCCCATCGCCCACCACACTGATAAGAGCCGTATCCGTAATCTGCTCGGCTTCCCGGAAAAGCCGGGGTTTCATTTCATTTAAAACCGTATGGGCCCGGCCAATATCTTTCCGGGACAACAGCAGGCTGATACATGTCTGAGAGGTGACCACAGACTTGATATTAATACCTGCCTGGGAAAGCAACCCGGCAATGTGAGCCAGAATTCCCTGACGCAGTCCCACCCCCGAAGCGTATACTTTTAACACGGCAATATCCATGGAGTGGGAAACACTTTTGATGACATTTTTTGCAGATACGGCCTGCTCGGTGATCAGGCTGCCGGGGCCATCGGGGTTCAGCGTGTTTTTAATGGCAATATTGATACCGGATTTGCGCACCGGCTCCACGGTTCTGGGGTGAAGAATGGATGCGCCGGAATAGGCAAGCTCCGAGGCCTCTTCGTAGCTGAGCACCGAAATAAGTTTAGCCTCGGGAATTACCCGGGGGTCTGCTGTCATAAACCCTTCGGTGTCCTTCCAGATTTCAAGTAGATCTGCCTTTAAAGCAGCTGCCACCACAGCGGCTGAATAGTCACTGCCCCCCCGGCCAAAGGTGGTGACTTCGTCGGATTCACTGATGCCGAAAAAACCGGGAATAAACACAATGGTTTCCCTGGTTAAACGGGGCAATACATTGTGTTTAACATTTTCAGTGGTTTTTTCCATGTTTGCCGTTGCATCGGCAAATCGCCCGTCGGTGATGATGCCAGCGTCCCGGGGCATGATGCAAAAAGCGTCTTCACCCCTGCTTTTCAGTACCCGGGATATCAGCAGGACCGACAGGCGTTCGCCATAGCTGATGATGATATCCCGCATCCGGGGGGTGGCTTCCCGGGTGAAGTTAATCCCGAAATAATACCGTTCAATTTTTAAAAAATGGGGAGCCAGCTCCTGCTCCAAGGCCTCGTAATCGGCATTGCCCGGCATCAGACCCCTGGCAATCTTGAGATGCTCTTCCCGAATACCTTCAATGACAGCACCGATAAGGGCTTCATCTTTCAATGCCAGATCAATACCGTTGATCAGCCGGTCTGTAACACCGGAAAGAGCAGACAAAACAAACACATCTCCCCTGCCCCGTTTTGCAATCAAATCCACAATACTGCGAACAACCACCTCTCCTTTTAAACACCCACCACCAATTTTTATAACCTTCATTGACTTTTTTTATGCCTTTCAAAACCCCAACTCGTACATGAAAACACTCGTTATTTCTGACAGTCACACGAGATATTACCTGCCAGTATTTCTTTCCAATCTCCCAGAACATCGTGGGTCCAGCAATCATCTGCCCCGGCGGCTTCCCGCATCACAAGCGCCATAATATAAGAAAGTTCCTTAACTGTCGCCCCTGCCTCCAGGGCACCCTTGAAATGTTTCAGCACACAGGGTTTGGATCTTCCCTTGATGGACAAGGCAAAACAAATAAATTGAAAAGTCTTTTCATCAATGGTTCGTTTATTCTCATAAAGTGCATCCATTTCATCAAGTTTTTCAGCAAACTCGGGAAAAAATTCTGCCAACATTCTCATTTTAATCTCCTGTTTTTAAAAATAATAGGGCTTGCTCACAACATTTGCCACCCGTTATAAGCCCATAAAAGGGGTGATTCCGTTGATTTAATCTTCAGCAAAAATATTACAAACCCATTTTGTGTCCATTATTACGCAGCCAGGGTAATCATAGCAGTTTCCACGGGAAAATCATGATAACATCCCCTTACATTACAATTATCTGAGATGCGGTGCTGGTGAATAACAAAATCAAAATCCTTGAGCCGCTCATAGAAGGATTCAAACACATGGGATCTGGTTTCAAGGCAGATCCTGCAGTCACAATGAATGTCGAACAAAGCCGCCGCATGGTGCATCATCATAAAAAAGCACGCCGCAGACATGTACCTTGGAAGTGCTTCCTTGTAAATTTCCGGATAAAACTTGGAAACATTTATGGCTTTGGAAAAGACATCATGGGACACGATCAGAGACGTTGAAATATCATGTTTTTTTTCTTTGCTGTAGAGAAAATACTCTATGCATTCCCCATCTTTTTTATAGGAAAGGGAAAATCGTCGGAAAAAGGCCGGTACATGGATTTCCATGAATGAAGATCCATATATTTCAGGAACAAGGACCGCCGGTAAGCTCATATCAAAAAAGGCCGTTCCCTGAGTCCATCGGTTAAACAAATCATTTTGCGTAAAACAATAAGCCATGGCCCGGGGTAACTCCAGTGGCATCCAGGCCTTTCCATGCATTTCACATATTTTTTCAATGCTCTGCCTTGCCAGGGAATAAACAAAATTGCTGGAGCCCGAAGAATCAATTTCAGCGGTGGCATCCCCGGATGTAAATGCCTGTTTGCATATCATACCATCGTAGGATGTCCAGGCCCTGCAGATGAACGGACGTACCGGATATATGCTGCACACGCCCTTTTCCAGGAAAATGCAGGGAGTCCGGTCTTTAACGATCACGCGATGTTCAAGGTCAACATCTTCGGTGAGTTGCCGGTTGTTGGTGATACGTTCTTGTAAAGTCATCTGCTGACCGCTGGTAAATGTTTCTTTCATCCAATAAAATAAAACCAGGGCCTCCAGCGGCGTTAGTTTTACCTGGGCGTGACAGCAATAGCTGCAACCGGAACTGCAGGCCACCGGCACACCTGACTGTTCTGCGTGGACTCTGGAAACAATACTTTCAGACAGTGTGGTTATTTTCTCCAGCGACAACCGGCACCCTTCAACGGTTAGATCTGCATTAAAAAAGGGTATCAGAATATCTGAAAAAAGGTCGCTCAAGGCGCGTTTTACTTCTGCATGGTCCATTTCCATATAGTTCTCTCCTTGGTAAAACATACGGGTATGGCAGAGAGGAGACCACAGGAATTTGTGGAGACATCAGAGCATACAGGTTGTAAATTTATTGGTTTTGATCACAGCGCTGGTAATCCTTGACCGTCGGGATTGCAACGGTGCCTGGCCTGCATTGTTTCTGTGCTCAAGCCCGATTGAGCCTAACTTATCAAATAATTGTTTATTGTAAAGAGCAAAAAACACAATAATGCAGCCTTGATCCCGTTGATCCACCAGTTATAACAACCTGGGGATGGGCAAATCCCTTGGTTCTTTTTGACAAAGCCGTATATCTATAGTATCAAAACAAATATTTTGAATTTTGATCATTGAGTCCTATTTGCTAATCTTGTAGATATTCGGGTTGATAATGTAAATGCTGGGCCGGGCTTGTTCATAACATGGGCCACTTTGGGGTACCTGCCGTATATTTACCTAATCTTTTAGCATCATCCCTCAGGAGGATAAGGTGGAACTGGAAGAATTGTTAACATGCCCGATGGATATAAAGCAGTGTCAATTCTATGACGACTATATTCGCTTGAAGAAAGAATGCGAGCGGCTCAAAAAATTATCCATAAGAGATGAACTGACGGGTTATTACAACTACGCCTTTCTTCTGAATACACTTGATTGTGAAATGGAGCGAACAAGACGTTCCGGCCTTCCCACCAGTATCATCATGGCAGACATTGATTTTTTCAAACGAATCAACGATCAGTTCGGTCATGAATGCGGCAACACCGCCCTTCGCTGGGCCAGCACAATATTTAAAAGAAATATTAGAAGAATGGATTTCCCCTGTCGGTATGGTGGTGAAGAATTTGTGTTTGTCCTGCCCAACGAAGGTCTTGCAAATGCGGTAAAAATGGCAGAAAGACTTAGAAAGGCGCTGGCAACTACCCCCTTGATACTCAAAAACGAATCGGTCACACTTACGGCAAGTTTTGGGGTGGAATCATACAAAGGCTTTCATTATGATACCGTGAACCAATTTATAGAACGTTCTGATGCCTGGATGTACCAGGCAAAAAAGACAGGCCGTAACCGTATCTGCTATAACAGGAAAGCTCTGACCACGGAATCCAGACAGATCAGCATGGAAGAACGAATAGCTCTTTTTTCATAAACCCTGTTTTTCCCAGAAGTCAAGGTTTAAGGACGTCAAATTTTATTGATTTATAATTTATCAAGCCCGGGGTTCTGAATTCTATGAATGCTGCCCCTGGAAAACGGTGAATTAAAAAACAGCCGAGTACCGAATTATTGTTTTTCATGATGCCGGCTGTTTTTCATGTCTGCCACCTTTTGTTGCAGAATGTCGTCAAAACTTTTTTTTATGACCCGCGCGCCTGGACACTCTTCCCGAATAGGTTTACCAGGATCTCCGGTCCGGCGTTGATGTCCCTGCTGAAAACTTAGAAAACCCCTGGCCTTCTTAATCAGAGGCTTTGCAATGTCCAGACTCCAATTGAGTAGAAATAACCATGGGATAAGGTCAGTTCCCTTTGCAGTATCACCATCAAGGCCATAAGAAGACGACTCGACAGACTTCAACTGGGTACATACAAGGTTATAGGCAAGGTTAATCCGTGTCATCTCAACTTCGGCCGCTTTCATCAAAGACGGATCATGGGCAAAGCGGTCCGGATGGCATTGTTTTGCCTTGCTTCTGTATTTTGCCTTCACCATTTCCAGGGAATCCCCCGGTACAACGCCAAGCAACCCAAATGCTTTTTCCCTGTTCATACACCGTCACCTATTCCTCTGCCGTATCCAGAGAGAAGGAGGCGTTATTTTTCTTATCTTCATACATGGCCTGGTCGGCCCGGTGCACAAGCGCTGCCCCGGAATCCCCCGGCTTTGCCATGGCAAGGCCTGCGCTAATTTCTACCTTGATATTGGTTTTACGGGTATGAGAAATAAATTTTATGGCCTTTAAACGCGCTTTAAACCTTTGAATACCCTCCTGAACATCGTCAGCATCCAGGCCATCCACCAGCACAACAAACTCATCGCCACCATAACGGGCAATAAAATCCGATTTTCGAAAATTAGCTTTCAAATTATTGGCTATGGCTTTAAGAACTTTATCGCCAGCCACGTGGCCAAAGGTATCATTAATCCACTTAAAACGATTGACATCAATCATGATCAGTGCCAGACATTCCCCGACTTCAGATATCCGGGCAATGGATTTATTCAATTGCATCTCAAATGATTTGCGGTTGTACACTTCGGTCAGGCCGTCAAATAAAGCCGCCTGCTGAAAGCTTTCCGCCTTGGCAAACATTTTTCTGGCATCGGCTTGCACATCAGCCACTTTTTTCTTTAATTGATTGATTTTTTTATTGGCCTGTTCAAGTTGATCAAGCTCCACCTGCTTTTTCCGGGCAATAATTTTTTTAATATTTCCCAGTTTCTTAAACACTGCCGTCTTAAGGTCATGGATATTCTGCTTAAACTCAAAGGCCTGGGTGATGGCCCCCATTTCTTGACCGATGGTGTCTTCAAAATTCTGAAACGCTTTCGCCCGGATATCTGTATTAAATTCATCCTGGGTGATTTTTTCGATCATTTTAACCTGTTTCAATAAATCTAAAAAAGTTTCATTGACTGCCATGAAATCACTGAAAATTTTTTGTTTCAATGCCACGCTGTATTCGGTAAAGGCTTGAACCTGTTGTCCAACAGTATCCATGGCAACACCTGCGTTAACATCAATGTGGATGGTGGATGCCTTTTTTTCAAGGGTTTCCTCCAATGGATAAAAATCTTCCAGAAAGAAATAAATAACACGCCTGAGCATACGTAGAATCTCTGTAATCTGCGTTGTTAAAGCATCCGTTTCCGCCTGGATGTCTCCAAGGGACAACCGCGTGGTACCCGCAAGCTCTCTTGCTAAAATCTCTTTACGCAGAAGTTTAATTGATTTTTCAATAGACTTCAGAGGCAGAGGAGATTCCTGCCTAAGCAGAGGTTTTATATTGTTTATTTCATTTGCATACTCAGGAAAGGATTCTGCAAGCATACCATAGGTACTTATTACTCTGATCAGACACTGTTTTTCTTCAAACAAGTTTTTCAGAAGGATCTCTACATCCGCTTGAGTATAATTTTTTTCACTCATTTTATTCTTACCCATGCTGAACTAACTGAATGACAAAATCAAAATCATTTCAATCAGAAGTCCAGACATCATGTTTCGGAATTCATCATATTTTGGGGGCTTCATCACAAGATCGGCCATTCCGGCATGGGGTCAGGTTTCGCCTTGTTGACACTTTTATTTAAATCTGCCTTCAAACACACAAATAGCTGATATGAATATAAAACCAGATAGAAGTTTTAGCCTTTAATCACACACGCTTGAGCCCGTTGGTCCACCAAATTGCGACGGACGACCGACGTTATGGCCAGCTGTTTTTTTTAAACAGCTGGCCATTAAAACAAGTGCTCAAATCTGAACAAACTGCTTTAAAGATGCTGCCTTGACCTTACATTACACACGGGTTATAGTAAATGGTTTTAGAAAAAAATGGCATTAAACAACAAAATTAACAACATGTAATAAGGTGAAAAAATAATAGAATATTTATACATTCATACACCTTGCATTACAATAAATGCTCATGGTGGTTTCCGAAGGCTTGTCGAAAAAGGGAATAGGGCTTACTTTGCCTGCAGTATCCCTGGAAAATCGGCTTTCAATAAATAAAGTTTGACCACACAAGTCGGGTTTGATCACAAGATCGGCCACTCTGGAGTTGGATCAAGATTGGCTTATTGGCACTCTTATTAAACAGAACTTTTAGATAACAGGTGGCTGTTAAAAGCATGAATTTTGATAAACACATCAGCCCTCAATCGCACAAGCCTGAACCCCTTGGTCCACCAAATGTGACGGGTGGACCATGTTGTGATCAAGCCAGGCTCACCCCTATTATAATGACTGGCCAAATATTATAACCACCTCCCCAAAACAAGACTGAAGAAGCGATGGATATACCACAAATAAATAAAGCTGATACCCAACAAAAAATCCATACATATATTTCAAACATGCCCAGTCTTTCCACCACCGCCGCCAAAGTAATGCAGGTATGCAACACCACCATGCCCTCCCCCAATGACTTGAACCGCGTGATCTCACTTGACCCCGTCCTCACGGGAAAGGTTCTGCAACTCATTAATTCAGCATATTATGCACGGCGTAATAAAGTGACATCCCTAACCCGGGCCATCATCATTCTTGGCATCAATACCATCAAAAATATTGTATTAAGCTCCGCCATTGTAAAATGCATTAACAGCAGTCCCGGCGGGGATGGTCTGGATATGGATGCTTTCTGGAACCACTCCATTCAGGTGGGTGTCTCGGCAAAATTGATCGCCAGAGAAATGGCTGTTCCTGCGATGGAACAGGAATTATTTTTTCTGGCAGGCTTAATGCACGACCTTGGCAAAATCCCCTTGAGTCATCAATTTTCTCAACATTACGCCCAGGCACTGAAAATTTCAAAAGCCCGGCGCATGGATATATGCATCATTGAAAATGCATTGTTGGGATTTACCCATTGCGGTGCCGGAAAAATGATTGCCGAGAAATGGCAACTGGGAGATGCCATAAGAGATGGACTGACGTTTCACCATCTCACCAGAATCAAAAAAAAAAGAAATAACAGTCAATTAGGATTAATAATTGAACTGGCGGACGTTTATTCAAATTTATGTGACGCACAGAACCCGTCCGGAAAAATGGAAGTTCCACAGGAAGAACTCTCCCCTGAATTTAAGATGCTTCTAACGCATACAGGTATCCATTTTCAAAAACTCACAGAATTTCATGGCATCATTTCAAAGGAAATCAAAAATGCTAAAAGCTTTTTAAATTTAGCTTAAGGGGGATCGTGGCCAACGGTGTCGCATTGTCGATGAAAGCCCTGCTTGTCACACAGAAAACCGTATGACCAACACAAAATATAAAATTTAAGGCAATACAATGAAAATTAAATTTTGGGGAGTTCGTGGCTCTATACCATGTCCAGGACCCGATACCATTAAATATGGCGGCAACACTGCCTGTATTGAAATTTCATTTAAAAATCCAGATCGTTTGATTATTTTGGATGCTGGATCAGGTATAAGAGAACTTGGGAATTCATTAATGACCCGGGTTTTGTCAGAAGGCCCCCTGAATCTTGAAATTTTTCTTTCCCACACACATTGGGATCATATCATGGGGTTTCCCTTTTTTACTCCGCTTTACATACCCGGTACAACAGTAAAGGTTTATGGGCCGGTATCCTGTGGTACCACTCCGCTTGAAAATGTTGTGGGCGGCCAGCTTACCTACGAATATTTTCCAGTCCGCCAGACGGAACTGGCGGCAGAAATAAAATATTTTGAACTCCAGGAAGGGCGCTATGACCTGGGGAACGGGGCCATTTTAAAGGTGCAATATCTGAATCACCCCCTGCTTTGCCTGGGTTATCGTTTTGAATATCATGACAAAGTACTCTGCACGGCATATGACACGGAACCCTTCAGAAATATTTTCTGCAATGATCCGGAAGACGAATCCTATGATGCAAATATGGCCGCGGAAGGAGAAGAAGTCGCTCAACAGGAAAATCGGCGACTGGAAGCCTTTTACCAGGATGCAGATCTCCTTATCCATGATGCACAGTATACCAGTCAGGAATATACTTCCTCAAAAATCGGCTGGGGACACAGTTCAGCCGAATATGCCATTGAAACTGCCCAAAAGGCCAATGCAAAACAATTGGCTCTGTTTCACCATGACCCCATGCGCACAGATAAAGAAATTGATGCTTTAAGTGAGCAATTTTGTAAAAACACTGCCAATGGAAGACTTGGGGTGTTTTTTGCCAGAGAAGGAATGGAAATCTCGTTATAATGCCGTTGGCATCCCTTCCCCCCAAAAAAAATATTTTTTTCTCAAGTTTTTTGCCTGGTGTGTCGAGATATAAATCGAATGACTTTTTCAGCTCAAACAGGATGGCCCTGTTTTTTACCGCTAATACCCTGGCAACCTGGGTTGATCGAGTAAATGAGATAAAGACCGTTGATTGCTGCTCTTAACAGATATTATCTTTCTGCCAGAGCTGGCGAACAAAAATTGGGGTAGGACTATGGTTATTTCCACATACCAGATAAACAACGTCTTGAGGGTTTATGGCAACCAGCTTCGTCAAGGACGTATTTCAAGTCAAACCAGACCAGGAAACCAGCGCACCCCGGATATGGTAAGCATTTCTGCCGGAAATAAGAGAGACGCGGTAATTGAAAAAGTCTCCACTGACATGCTGGACCAGATTGCCAAAAACGGCCCACAGAGCCATGATGAAAAACAAGCTTTTGAAAAACTCCAAGACGAATATGGCCACCCCTTGATCCTGTCCAGAAAAAATGGGAATGAGTTCGAATTTAAAGCCATAGACGATACAGGTACCACAACCCTTGAAATTTCTGAAGAAACCTCTGGTGAGCTGTTGGAACAATTGAAAGGACATATTAAAAACACCGTCAGCCAAAACATGATTTAGAAATTTGTGATTTCAGAGCAGCGGATTATTAAGAATCCAGTGAGGAAGAACCAGTTGGTATGCCTCATCCTTAATTACAGTATTGACCACGTATCTGGAGCATTTTTATATGAAAATTGACAATACCTACACAAACTACGATCTTGAAAAAATATCTCCAAAGGCTGGAAAAACTGCCGTGGGAACCGGTGAACAACCTTCCGAGTCCGCCTCCCCGGATAAACAAGGCGCCACACAGGATGCCATTGTTAATTTGTCCCAAGCCTCCAAGGAGGCATCGCTCATGAAAACCGCCATTGCAGATACCCCGGATATCAGACAGGACAAGGTTCTGGCCCTTAAAGAAAAAATTGCAGCAGGGCAATATGGATTGAACCCCCAGGCCATTGCCGACAAAATGGTGGATCACTTTACAAATGATTTAATGAGCTTTTGATATTCATGTGGGGCCTGGTTTCAGGTTTACAGCCAGCCCCGGCTGAACAGCCTGCCCAAATCAAAACTCCATTACCTCACACCACCGCTTCCTTTTGTATTTTTTCAGTGTCTTGAACAAACAAACGGGTCCTGTGGGAATAGCCCCCTTCTGAAAGGACCACCTGCACCGCCTGCTGGCACAGGGGATTTACAACCAAAGGCCCCATGAAATTTCCTGTCATTTTTCCAGGAGCTCCCCTCGGAATATTCACCACCACATATATTTCCAGTGATTTCAAAATTTGCGCATCATCCATTTGCCAAGCCATATGGGCAAGCCCCTCTTTGACATGTGGATTATAATCCGGCATAAAGAGGTAGGGTCGGGTGATGACAAAGGCCAGATCCGGATCATCAAGGCATTGATACCAGAAAAAAGGGGAATCTTTTTTGTTTTGTATAATTACATACCGCCTGTGTTCGGAAAAACCCAGCATACCATGGGGCATGTCTATTACCTGCTCATCGCTCAGGGTTATCTGACCAAATCTTGTGGTTTGAATCTTCACTTTTCTTCCTTTGTACTGGTAATCCGGGTGTAAAATTCAGATGCAAGGGAAAGCGATTCGGCAGTCATGGCTGCCGCGGCCATATTTTCTTCCCTCACCCGCTCATATACTTCCTGACGATGAATGGTGACATCCCGAGGGGCTTCAATTCCCACTTTAATCTGCGTTCCCTTGATTTCAAGGAAGGTAATCACAATATCATCGCCAATGGCAATCTGTTCTCCTGACTTCCGTGTCAGTATAAGCATGGCACATCCCTGGCCTTTAAGGTTTCAGTCAATTCTTAGATTTAATCATAACACAATGACTCCATTGGTCCACCAATTATGACCACTGACCATTGTTATGAGCAATGCCTACAGGTAATCCAACAGACTCAGTTCCATCACCTTTGAAGATGATGCAAGAGCTGCCTGGTAAACCAACTGCTTTTGTTGAAGATTGGTTATGGCCTCAGTAATATCGACATTTTCAATGCCGGATAAACGTTCCGTCTCACTGAGGGTCAGGTCCTGATAAATGGCTGATTTTATGTCCATGCGGTTCATTTTTGTTCCCACTGTGCTGATGGCCGTATTCAGTCGGTTAAAATCCTCCTCAAGCGCAGTCATGGCCGTGTTTATACCGGTAAGGTCATCACCTTCCAGGGCTGCTTTAAAATCCTTAAGGGTATCAAACAAATTTCCGAATAACTCCTCACCATCATTGCCAATGGTCACAGTGCTGTCTCCAATTTTTATGGAAAAAGGGTTGCTGTCTCCATTGTAGTTTGCCGTGTTCTCCTCATCCAAGGTAAATGCCGGGACGTTGGTCTGGGAACCGGAAAAAAGATATCTATCATCTACTTTTATATTGGCAAGTGAGATAATTTCTTCCATGGTATTTTGAACAATCCCGGCAGCCGATTGTCGTTCAGCATGGCTTATGGGGGCATTGGCCATCTGTATGGCCAGGGTTTTTGTGTCAGTAACCAAGTTCTGGGTCTGGGTCAGGGTGTTTTCAGAGGCGGTCAACCATGTATTGCCAAGGGAAATGCCCCTTTCCACCTGTTCAAATCCATCAAGGCTGGATCGGATACCCAGGGACTTGGTAAGCCCTATGGGATCATCGGAAAGCTTCAGAATCCGCTTACCGGTGATGGCCGTTTCCGTGGCATCGTTCAAATCGCTGGTGATATTTCCCAGGTTGGATCGGACCATATTATACACCATAGTATTGGCAATTCTCATAGGAGACTCCTTGATTTCCAGAAAAATTTTTCCGGTTTTTTCTTCCGGATACATTCAGATATCCTGATCTCACAGCCAGGTAAAAGTCCTATTTCATATTAAGCAAAGTATCCAGCATCTCATCTGCGGTGGTAATCAATTTGGCAGCAGCCGCATAGGCACTCTGGGATGTCATCAGATTTATCATTTCTTCATCCAGGGAAACGCCTGAAAAACTATCCCGCATGTCCGTCAATTGCTGGACCATTGCTTCACTGGTGTCTTTGTTCATGTTGATGCCCGACGCAAGGGTAGCCACAGATCCCAGCAGTGTATGGTAAAAAGTTTCGGCTGTGGTTTCAAGAACTCCCACCGTGCCACCATCGGCATCTCCTATGGTCATGGAGGTAAACTGCAGATCCGCAATGGCCACGGCATTAGAATTATCTCCCACTACCCGAGTACCCGTTCCATCAAGGAGACCTGCCGCAATAAAGTCTCCTCCGGATGTCACGGTGTCATTAACCCCCATGTTTCCGGCAGCATTTCCAGTAAAAAAAGTATTTATTCCAAGGGCAGCCAGTACATTGCTTGTATCATCGGAAAACGCGAAAGAATACCCGCTGTCTGCGCTGATTTCAAAGGGGGCACCATCGCTTACTTGCGCGGAAATGCCTTCCAGAGAATCAATCTTGTTAGCAAGGTCAGTCAGCGAGTCGGTACTGGGATCAATATTGATTGGGTGGGATAAAACAGTACCGTTACCATCATCCACCCACAGCTTAACTTCTCCGCTAACAATCTTGTCATGATAGGTTAAATCGGAAGACCCCATAGCTACGTTTACATCCGAGGCCGGATAGGAGCCGGACACCGCCTCAAAATTTTGCAGTCCGGTACCCTGGCTGTGCTGGCTGTTCACCTGCCAGATAAATGCGTTGGACACGGCATCAATATCCTTTTGATAATCAGGTACCACATTATCCCGGATATCCAGCCATCCACCGATTTTTCCACTGTCTGTGCTTTGAGTGATGTCCCACTTATTGCCTCCGGCGCCCGAAACCAACACCTTACCATCGCTGATTTCCATGTCAAAACTGCTGTTGTCCCGCACAATATCAATGCCGTTACCAGCCATTACGGTAAGATTGCCCTCCTGGGTTTCAAAGGAGGAAATGTTCATGTATTCAGACAGCTCACTCACCTTGGAATTGCGCATATCCCTCAGAGTATGGGCGGCATTCCCCCCTGCTTCCGCCTCCATGATCTGCTCATTAAGTCCGGCAATGTCCTGGGAAAGCACATTGACCGCTTCAACCCCCACCGCAAGGGAGTCATTTACGTCCTTCACCAGAGCCTGCATTTCTGAATCCAGTCTATTAAAAGCCTCTGCTAACAATGCGCTGTTATCGGAAAGTACAATACGTTCCGAAGTGCCGGAGGGATTGTTTGCCACCTCCTGCCATGAATTCCAGAAAGTTGACAGCAGAGAAGACACATCCGCGTCGGAATCCGGGCTTAAAATCTGCTCAATGTTTGAGACATATGTATCCTGTTCCTGATAAAAGGAAAGTGAGGTGCTCTGCTCCTGCAGCCTCCCTTCAAGAAAACGATCGCTGGCACTGGTCACCGCATCAATTTCAACCCCGCGGCCCAGAATCAGGTTATTACTTTTTTCCGGGTTGGATGCCTGAAGTAAGGCTGTCTGTCTACTGTAACCGGGGGTATCAACATTGGCAATGTTATTAGAGGTTACCTCAATACCGTGTTTATGAACGGATAAGGCAGAACCTGCAATATTAAATATAGACCCCAGACCGGACATGATCAGACCTCCTGGCTCAAAATATGGGTTGATTTTCCCTTATTAATGCTGCAGCGACGATTGTATATCATGGGGGCGTTGGACCTCCTGCCGCCCCTTGAGATGATGGCCATCATGTCATCAAGAAATTGAAGGGAATCGTTCATAAAAATCATGTTATGCCGCCTTAACCCCTCAATATCTTTTTTTAAACTGTCAATGCGTTGTACAGTCTTGTTAAAGGCCCCGAGAGTTTCCCTTGGAAGAATGCTGGACAATAATTTTAAATCAAAGGGTTCAAGATGAATCAAAGGGGCAGCAACAGTGATAATTTTTTGTCTCAGGTGAGAGATCTCCAGGCACAAGGCATCTTTTTTACTTGAGATATTCCATAAAGCCGTCACATCCACGTTGATAAGGGCACAACGCTCTTCATTAAAACAGTGATGCAGGTCATGGTAAAGTGACATTTTCTTTTCAAGCATTTTTTCGATGGATTGAACCATTGCCTCTTCCATAAAAATCCATTGCCCCTTTATGTATTATCGACGTCACGTGACATAACTTTATCTATTTCTGCAGTATTTTACCCAGTCTTCATTTCTGTATATGGAAATGGGTTCAGGATGAGGGTGCTGCCCCCATTAAACCTGCAATTGTGAAGAGCTACCGATCTTGTGGTCAAGCCCTATGCCTTCAACTTTTCAAAGAGTATTTCACCCAGACCAATTCCCCCACCAGATGACATGGTACCGGCCAGTTTCTCATTGAACATGGATTTAATGATTTTTCCATCATTGCCATTCAAAAAACCACCCTCTCCAGAAATGCCGGTATCAGAGGCCTTGAGCATCTGATTGATAAAAATAGATTCAAAATCACTGCAGGCTTTTTTAAGGCGTTGTGAATCATTGGTCTGCTGGGGGGCCATTGGCGTTGAGCTTGTCTGTGGGATTTCTATTATCATGGCTTTGATCCTCTAAATGATTTCCAATTCTGCCTGAAGTGCGCCCGCCGCCTTCATGGCCTGTAAAACAGTAATCAGGTCTCTGGGGGTAATCCCGATGGCATTGAGGGCCTTGACCAACTCATCAATGGTGCTGCCCCCTTGAACCATCATCAGTTTATTGTCTTCCTCTGTCACGTTTACATCACTGTCTGGAGTCACCACAGTGCTTCCACCGGGGGAAACTACCACCCCGCCATCCATCTGTGAGGCAGGAGCCCCCCTGCCCGAAGGTGCAAAGGGAGCAGGTTGAGACACTGTCTGGCTTTCTTTGATCTGAATACTCAGGTTGCCATGGGCCACGGCCACTTTGGAAATCCGTACATTTTCCCCGATCACCACAGTTCCAGTGCGCTCATTGACAACAATTTTTGCCGTTCCATCCGTTGCAACTTCCAGGGTTCCCATTTGGGCAATCAAATCCACCACCCGATTGCGAAATGCTTCGGGTACTTTAAACTCCAGGGTACCGGAATCAATAGCTGTGGTGCTGCCTTCTCCATAGTTGGCATTAATTACCCGGGAAATGGCTGATGCAGTATTAAAATCCGGTTCATTTAAAATCATAACCAGGGATTGTCTGGATGACAGGGACAGCGGAATTTCCTTTTCCACGGTTGCCCCCCCGGAAATTCTGCCCACCGTAGGATGATTTTTCTGGACACCACCACCGGCTGCACCCCCCACAATATATCCACCCACGGAAAGGGGGCCCTGGGCCAATGCATAAACCTTATTATCAATGCCCTTCAAAGGTGTGAGCAAAAGGGTCCCTCCCACCAGACTTTTGGCGTCACCAATGGAAGAGATGGTAACATCAATTTTTTTACCAATTCTGGCAAAGGCTGGAAGGGTGGCACTGACAATAACTGCGGCAACATTTTTCACCTTTATGTCCGAAGCATTGACCCGAATACCCGTATGTTCAAGCATATTGGCAAGCCCCTGAAGGGTAAATTCGGTACCGCTCTTATCCCCGCTTCCATTAAGCCCGATGACAAGGCCGTATCCAAACAACTGATTGGATCGAACTCCCTGGATGGAAACAACATCTTTTATCCGTGCAGACATTGCAAAAGAAGGCATTATAAACAAAATCATACCCACCACAAGCCACAAATACCTAAAAGGGCCAAACATTATCCACCACCTTCCCCAGCCATCCGGGTTTCTGTTTATCGGCAACGGCACCTACTCCGGAATAATAAATCTGGGCATTTGCGACATAGGTTGAGGCAACCTCGTTGTTGGTGCTGATATCTTCAGGCCTGACCAGTCCAGAGAACACAATGTACTGGGCTTCATGGTTGACCTTGACTTCTCTTTTCCCATTGATGACCAAGTTCCCATTGGGAAGCACCTGTACCACCACTGCAGAAACATAGGCTTTGATGTGTCCATCCCGGCCACTGGTACCGGAACCTTCAAAGTCCGATGCCAGGGTGGCATTGATAAGATCATCACTTCCCGGATTCTGGGGCAAATACGGATTTTTGGCTGCCAGGGACTCCATATATCCCAACAGCTTGAGCTTGGCATTGATGCCGGAGGATTTACTGGTGCTAGTGGTGGCATTTAGACTTGCTTCGGGATCTTCCACAATCCGAACCACAACAATATCCCCCACCTTTCTTGCCTTTTTGTCAAGGTACAGTTCAATGCCGGTGGCTTCCGACCACAGGGAACCTTCTGCTCTTGGAGCGTAAAGCGTTTTTGAAAATTCCGGCATCGTAACCTTTTTTACCTCGGTGACATCTGCGGGCGAAAGCGGCACCGTCGCGCACCCTGTCAAAGCCAGTATTCCCAATAACAGAAATCCGGCCAGCTTTAAAAAATTCATTTTTATCCCTGCCCTTTTAGATGTCCACCTGAACCATCAAATTATCAATGACTCGTGCAATGATTTTTTTACTGCTCATGGTATTCAGAACACTGACTGTCTGCCCCTTAAACCCGTCATCAAGAACCTTACCGGGGACCGTCACCCGTAATCCTCCAGACTGAACCAGAATGGTGACCATATCACCCCGCTGGACAACGGGGGATTGCTTTAATACCCATCGTTTCAGGGTGTCATTGTCTTTAATATTATGCTTTGTCATAAGCCCCACCACCTGGCTCATGTCAACCAGCACATCATCCATCATACTTGAGATATTTCTTCGCTCCAGATAAATGTCTTTTGCCTTGATAACGGTTCCACGCTTAAGACTTCTGGATGCACACACAACCGTTTCAAAAACATCCAGCCATCCACACAACTCCACTTTGTTTTCCAAGGAACCATTAACCGTGACCACCGCTTTTAATCGAACATACTCAACCAGTTCATTGTGTCCCTTCTGAATTATCTGAATCTGGACTTTTCCCCGGGGCACCGGCTCATTATGCAGTACCTTGAATTTAGAAATTATAACATCGGTGGGAGCACGGCCTGACTGCTGAAAGACAAACTGGTCAAAGGCTTCTCTAAATCTGGCGCTATCAATTGTTTGATATTTGTTTTCATTATTATCTGTTTTATGGATGGATGCTGCCTTAACACCTTGAACACCCCAAAAGATAAGCAGCACCAGCGCCATAAAATTCTTTATGCAGTGTGTTTTAGACATATCACTTACCTTTTAAGGTTATTGGCCGCCTGCAGCATGCTGTCGGCTGTCTGAATAGATTTACTGTTCATCTCATACGCACGCTGGGCCATGATCATGTTCACCATCTCCTCCACAACATCCACATTCGATTTTTCAACAAATCCCTGGAGAATGGTCCCCATTCCCTCTGATCCCGGTGTTGCGAAAATTGCCTCCCCCGATGCATCGGTACTCATGTACAGATTGTGCCCCAGGCTTGACAGTCCTGCAGAATTGGCAAAACCATATATCTCTATTTCACCCAGAACCACCCCGGTGCCGGTGGGATCAAAGGCGGTGACCTGGCCATACTTGTCAATGGTCACAGATAAGGTGTCCGCTGGCACCGTCATCTCTGGTTGGAGTTTGTCTCCGTTGGGGGTGACAATATTGCCCTCACTGTCCATCTTAAAATTTCCGGCCCTGGTATAGCGTTCCTGATCATTACTCATCACCTTGAAAAATCCCTGGCCTTCAATGGCAATGTCCAGCTCGTTTTTTGTCTGTTCAAAATCCCCCTGCATGAACATTTTTTGAACCCCTAGGGTCTCTGTTCCCATGCCCACCTGAATCCCCGTGGGGATCTGATCACCCCCAGCGGTTTCGGCCCCGCCCTGGTTCAAGGTCTGGTACATCAAATCCTGGAACTCAGCACGACTTTTTTTAAAGCTGGTGGTATTGACATTGGCAAGGTTATTGGAAATAACATCAATGGTTGTCTGTTGGGCAGCCATTCCAGTTGCTGCGGACCACATTCCTCGTATCATACAATTTCCTCCTTACTCCAGCCCAAATCCAGAGAGCATTTTATCCGTCATTTCTCCCATGTTCTGAATAAGCCCCTGGGTGGATTCATAAATCCTGAACATTTCCATCATTTTAACCATTTCTTCGGTGGGATTAACATTGGACTTTTCCAGAAACCCCTGTTTCACCTGAATATTTTCAGGCTCAATGAGGTTATCAGGGGCTCCGGTATTGGAATATGTGGAATTAGCTTCTTTTACAAGATCCTGGAGACGATTAAAGTCCACCACCGCCAATTGATCAATCGCCTGGCCATTTACAGACACCTCACCTTCGCTGGAAATACGCACTTCGCCCCCCCTAAGCTCCAGGGGGCCGTTTTTACCCATCACCCGTTCCCCCTTGTCTGTAACCAAATATCCCTGGGAGTTCAGAGTAAAGGCACCATTTTGGGTATACCGCTCCCCCTTATCTGTTTGAATTTTAAAAAAGCCAAAACCATCCAGTGCCACATCCAGTGGATTTCCTGTCTGAACGATATTTCCCCTGCTAAAATCAGTGGTTGATCTTTGAGCTAAACTCATGGCAAAGGATGAGGATTGAAACGAGCCATCATCTTTCTTAAATCCATTGGTGTTTACATTGGCAAGGTTATTGGAAATTGCATCAAATCTGGTTTTTTGAACCAAAGCGCTGTCAATGGTGGTGAATAATCCTGATATCAAAGCGTCCTCCTTATTAAAACGGCATCCCCATGGAAATTCCCCTTGAGTGATTGATCCCGCGATGTGTTCACAGTAAATCTCTTGTTGTTTCCCATACGTTTATACTGTGGAAGCCATTTTATTTATATGCAATATTAGTGCCCATTTTTTAAAGAAGGCTGAAGTTTCTTAAAAAAAGTAAGAAACACAACCTGTTTAACGAAACCTGCCCCGCGATTTCAACGCTTTAAAACTACCAAGACAAAAGGACTGCAGATGGTTTTATTCCAGACAGGACAACCCTCGGAATCAGGAATTATGGCATTTTCGTTATATTGAGGATGGAGCAGGCGGAAAAAATTGCCAGGTAAATATTTATCCCACATGGAAGACAAGTTGGATTTGATAATTGAGATGGCGCTTGATCGCACCCTTGCCCAATCCGGGGAGAAGTCAGGTAGGGCTTGATGAAGCAGAGGGAAAACGCTTGGGTGTAAACGAAAGGCATTCTCTTCCGGTACTTCTGCGCACCACTAAACTTGGCAGTTGAGGGCTCTTAAAGCCCATCTTACGACAGCCATATGGATGGCGTTTATCCCATGTTACATAATAATATCGGCATTGAAAACATCTAACAGGACTCATAATGGGCAAGCCTTCCATAAAATGCAATATTGACGGATTCAAAGGAGAGGCATGTCATTTTTTTGACTCTTCTGAATTCAGCAAATAAATAAATGCCAACAATTCTGCCACAACTTCATACAGAGAAGGCGGGATTTCCTTGTTCAGGTCCAACTGAGATAACATCTCAAGCAGATCTGGATCGTTATGGATATGAATTCTGTGCCTCCGGGCAAGCTTGATAATTTTTTCCGCCATGTCTCCCCTGCCGGTGGCCACAACTCTGGGGGCCTTTTCCTTTCCGGCATCATAGGTTAATGCCACCGCAGCCGTTTGCTGTTTTTTTCTTTTCATTCAAGCCACAAAGCAGACAGAACTGCCCTCCCGGGTAACAATTTCCTCAACAGGGCTTTGCGTTACAATTTCGGTGTCCGCCACCTGACATCCCATGTACCCGACGGTGAATCCACGATCCACAAGCATGGATGAAAAAGAAGATAAGTGGGTTTCAATGGATTCAGCAGTGGCCTTTCTGTCCACCATAAATCGTCCCTGGATCTTTTTGCCTTTTAAAACAAGTTCCGCACGGATGGCACCCAATGAGGACATCTCCAACAGCATCAAAAGTGAATATTGCCGATCCGACTCTTTTTCCCCCACTTCCTGTGATGCAGAGCCATTTTCCCGGGGAAATTGAAGTAGAATTTGAGCCAACCCCATGGCACCACCGTCAAAGCTCAGTGGCAGGGGAAGAAAAACGCTTCTGGTATGGTCACTGCCGGGAAGATTGAGAAGCTGAATATTATCCAATGCCTCAATAAAAGGTTTTAACATTGTCTCTGAGGTGAGGGGATCCATTAAAACTTTTGATATAAGCCCTTTTAAATCACCATGAACCAAGGTGTCCAAAGTATCTGGTCCCATACCCGAAACCATCCGGGCAAATTTATTTTCCCAGGCAAGCCCAGATAAGTCCACCAAGGCCTTGATGCATTCTCCCCCCGGACGGAGACGCGTCATTTGATATATTTTTTCCATTAAGATCTTAATATCTTTCCGATCTTTTGGAGATAGAAGTGGGTCATCCAGAGACTCATATATATTGGCCCATATATTGTCATCAAGTGCAGCCCGGATGGCCCCAAGGTCCAAAGCTCGCCCCCGGGGTGAGTGGGTATCAATAATTTTCAAAGTAGGCATGCCAATGTCTGATGAAAACTTTAAAGTCAATCGCATGCCAGGCTTAAGTGGCACTTGGGTATGAGCTCGAATCTTTTTCCCCTGGATCAACAACATAATATTTCCCGGACTGGATTGTTTTAATACATGTCCTTCAACGACATCTCCAAGCTTGAGGCCCAGATCAGCCATAACGTCATGAAGCCGGGGCAATGGTACCTTCAGTTTTGAAAACAGATTGGATGCAGTATTGATAGGTATCAAAGCATTTTTCCTCAGTTCTTATTGCGGAGCAAGGCACAATTTAAATTACCAGCATAACCGGCACAAGTTCTGACATTGTATTCAAGAAGTTTTAAGGGAATATAAAAAATGCTCGTTATCTGTGACATTTTAAATTTGCAAACGCTTTAATAAACAATGGGTAAAAACATAAAGCTATTAACCCTTGGCGCACACCTGCCAAGAAGGATTAAGCCCATGCTGTAATTAGCTTTTTTTATTTAATTCTAAAACAAGCTTCACTGTTCCCCTTGGAATAGAAAGACGACCCGCTATATCCTCCAGATCCAACCCCTGTTTCACCATCAACAGGATCTGCTGGACCTGAGTTAATTCAGAAGAGACCGGTTTTTCATGAACAGCCGTATCAAAGGAAATGATTTTTTTATCTGCAATATCCATCAAATGTTCCAGGCGATGGATGCGTTGATCAAGACTCTCTTCCAAATTTTTTAATACTCGATATTTTTCCTCCAAGTTTTTTTTCATGTGAATGGTCATTTGATCGGCATCCATCAGCAGAGACTCAAATACATCCATTTTTTTTTGAAGATCTTCTTCAATATTCAGGCTTCTATTTTTCCATAAAAAGCTCACAAAGACAATAACAATCAGAATATCCATGAAAATCAATACCATGATTATCCTGTTCAAATCCAGAACGGGCATAATCAAACCTTGATATCTACAAATGTTCCACCTGTTGCATTGGCCAATTCTTGTTTATCAGAGGAGACAATACGTTCAAGGGGGGCAGGTACCAAAGCTTTTTTATCATCATCTGCCCTCATCTGTGTTTTGTATCCGGGCTCCATAGTTTTCACCTGAATCTGTTTTTTATTATTCAGTGCATGCGCCGCATGGGAAATAAACTGCCGATTCAATTCAACATCCTGCTCAGCTGCAGCGCGCATCTGTTTAATGGCAGAGGCTTGTCCTATAACGATATTCATATCTGAAATGTTTGGCATTTTTTCACCTCCGGGAATTTAAACCACAAGAAATTGATGGATCTCCACGGAAATAATATGACGATCCGGCAATAACTGGCGCACAGCCTGCTGAACCCATAGTCTGAACATCTCCAGTGAAGGAGTATCCGTCTCCTTTTCTATTTTTTTCACCAAGATATCATAAAGTTTGCCCCTGAGCCACTGTTTTTCATGGATCAGGGGTGAGACAAAGTCGTTTTCCCAGGAATAGATCACCACAGAAAAAGTAATACAAGTATAAAGATGAGTGACCTTCAGTGGGACGATAAAATCTTTAAGATAAAGTTCTTTTTTCGGGGAAATCGGTAAAGTCAATGAAGAAATGGCCTGGCCAGCCATCTGTTGAGAAATCCTTTTCTGCTGGATCATAAATCCCACAAGAGTACCAATGATAACCAGCATAATCATTACCCCCATGATCATGGGCCATATCCCAGTGGTTTTCTTTTTTTTTGTTTTTCCAGGAAGTCCTGGACGGGTTTTTGTCTTAAAATTGGGCTTTTGGGTATTTTTGCGTAAGGCAACATCATCTTCACCGAGTTCAACTCCGGTGAACATCTCATCATCCAGAGCGTTATCTTCACTGAGCTCACCCCCAGTGAACATCCCATCATCCAGGAGAGCATCAATATTAGCTTTTTTTTTATCATCCATTGTCATTATGTCTGATCACGACTGGACTGCAGCCGGCTTCTGAGTTTGGAAATCACTTTGGAATGAATCTGCGAAATTCGGGACTCCGTCAAATCCAGCACCTTCCCTATTTCCTTTAAAGTCAAGTCCTCATAATAATAAAGAGAAATAACCAGTTGCTCATTTCTTGAAAGTGTTTCAATCTCCCGGGCAATCGTTTGTTTAAGCTCTTTGACTTTTAATGCATCAAATGGAGTTTCTCTCTCCGAGGTCTGACAGGCCATGCGGGGTGTATTGCCGTCAGGCAGCATCTCATCAAGACTCACAAGGGAAATCCTGCGGGTTCGCCACAGTATTTTATGATAGGAATCCAGATCCATGCCCAGCTGATCTGCCACTTCAATATCTTTGGGTTCCCTGCCCAGCTTTCGTTTAAGTGCATCCATTGATCTTTCAATCTGCTGGTTATCCCGAATAACGGATCGGGAGGCCCAGCCCATTTTTCGAAGCTCGTCCACCATGGCTCCTTTGATGCGATAGGTGGCATAGGTCTTAAATTTGACCCCTTTTTCCACCTTAAATTTATCCATGGCATCGTTTAGGCCCATCACCCCGGCACTGATCAGATCTTCTCTGGAAATACCCGAGGGAAGGTGCATGGTCATGCGATCCGCAATATATTTCACCACCGGCGCAAACTCCAAGATAAGGGTCTCCCGGCGATCATCGCTCAGCTTATGCTTATCTGCGCCAGCCCGGGCAGCCTGGGAATATTTACGAATTTGTGCCTTCATTTTTTTATCAGGCAGCTCCGTCTATAAGCTGTTTCCAGAAAAATTTGATATTACCATCCACCGGACGGACTTCTGCCTCATTGAGCAGATAGGTGGCCAGCATATTGATGCGCTGGCTTGAGTCTGCTCTTGGATAGGCACAGATCACCGGCTGACGCTTGATCACCGCTTTTTTCAGGGTATCATCAACGGGGATAAATCCGGCATAGTCAAGGGAAATTCCCACAAGAAACCTATCTGCCACATTGCTCAGGTTTTTAAACACCGATTTGGCTTCTTTCTCATCCTTGACCATGTTCATTAAAATGGTAAATTCCTTGGTTCCATATCGACTGAACATCACTTTTAAGAGAGCATAGGCATCGGTAATGGATGTGGGTTCCGGAGTTACCACCACAAGACGCTCCTGGGCAGCCAGATTAAAATAGACCACATTGGATGAAATGCCTGCACCGGTGTCTATGAGCATGATATCAAATTTATCATTGAGATTATCAAATTCATCCAGAAGATTGAGCTTTTGTCCCTCTGTCAGGTTGGCCACCTCTTCAATGCCCGAGCTTGCAGGTATGATGGAGACCCCCTCCGGGCCCTGGACAATTATTTCAGATAACCTTTTTTCTCCCCGGATGACCCCATCAATATTATACTGTGGATGAATACCAAAAATAATATCAATATTGGCCAGGCCCAGGTCTGCATCAAAAATCAAAACTTTTTTTCCCATACGCTGGAAGGCAATGGCAAGGTTTCCCACAATATTTGTCTTGCCCACGCCTCCTTTGCCACTGGTAACGGCAATCACCCGGGGGGCCCCCCCTGTTTCAGCGGAAAGAAAAGCCTCATCCTTCATCAAATTGGAAATTTTCTCAGATTCCCCTTTTATCATTTTTCTCAAATTGGCTGCCTGATCCATTGTCTGTTCTCCGATTATTTAAATTCTTCAAGGGTTTGTTCTGGTGTTTTTTCCCAAAAGTATGGAAACGAGTCTCTTTCTGTCTGCACACTCTATGTCTTCCGGCACATTTTGCCCCGCTGTCACATAGGAGATGGGAATCTTATAGGTTGCCGTCTGATTTACAATATTACCCATCATTCGGGATTCATCAAGCTTTGTAAAGATACAGGTCTTAAAATTTAGGGGCATGAAGCTTTCAGCTGTTGCCTTCATCTCCGATGACGACATCCCCACACTCAAAAGCAGATGGGTGTCAATGGCAGCATGATCTCCGATCATTGCCTTCAACCCCTCCAATCGAGGCATGTCATACTGACTTCTTCCGGCAGTGTCAATGAGAACGACCTCTTTCGAACGTAACCTTCCAAGGGCAAGAAGCAGATCTCTCCTTGTGAAGGCCTGGAAGCATGGAATTCCCAAAATATCGGCATAACTCTTCAACTGTTCCATGGCACCGATACGATAGGTATCAATGGAAATAAGCCCCACTTTTTTGCTCTGTTGAACCATCAAATTTGCTGCTATTTTTGCAATGGTGGTAGTTTTGCCTACTCCAGTAGTCCCAACAAATGCTGCAATAATCTGCTTTGTGTCTCCCGCTAAAAAAGGATCTTTCACATCTATCATATGCATTAACGAGGTGATCACATGTTTTTTAATATCATCCGGTGACGAAGAAATATTATCTTTAAAAATTCCGGCTCGGGTAAGTATATCTTTAATCCAGATATCTTCAATCCCCTGTTCCATCATTTTTGCATAAAGATGCATGGCAATGGGATATTTCACCAAGTGGGGAATGGAAATTTGGGCACTTGGTATAAATGACATCATCTGTTTAATGCTCACCAGCTCATTCTTAATGTCTCCCAGGGATTCCGGTCCTGATTTCGATGGGCATGGCGGTGCCGGAGATGCAACAGATGCGGTTCCCGGAATCGCACAGATTTCAAAAAATTCTTTTCCATCTCTGCCCCTTAAGCGGTCTGTGGAAATTATCATTGCATCTGCTCCCAGGGAACTTCGAATCAATGCGGTGGCTTCTTCAATGGTAGCTGCACAATATTTATACTTTTGCATCACGCAGGTTCACCTCGCCAATGGATTTAAATCGAATATCATTCAAGAGTTCACTCTGGGACATCACCATCACTGAAGGCACAAAGGTTTCAATCAATTTTCTGAAATGCCGCCGAATCACAGGAGATGTCATGATAATAGGCTGAATATTATTGACCATGGCATTTTCCGTCTGTTTTTTGACGGAACGAATGATGGGCTCAGTAACTTTGGGATCCATGGACAGATAAACGCCATGATCCGTTTTCTGAAGGGCCTTGATCAACAAAGTTTCCACGTCCGGGGCAAGTGTGATCAGATTCAAGGTTCCGTCTTCACTGAGGTAAGGTGCCATGATGGATCGAGACAGTTTATGCCGAACATATTCTGTCAATAGATCAGGATCCTTGCTCACCGGGGAATAGTCTGCCAGAGTTTCCACAATGGTCAGCATGTCTTTAATGGACACATGCTCCTGCAAAAGGTTCTGCAGCACCTTTTGAACCCCTCCCAGTGTCAACTGCTTTGGCACCAGTTCTTCCACCACTTTGGGATAACGAGCCGCAAGATTATCCAGCAGAGCCTGAACATCCTGTCTGCCCAGAAGTTCCGAGGCATATTTCCGAAGTACCTCGGTGAGATGGGTGGTCATGATGGTGACACTGTCCACCACCGTGTAACCAGCAAGTTTTGCCTCTTCTTTCCTGGCATCGGGGATCCACACCGCTGGCAAATTAAAGGCCGGTTCCGTGGTGCTGATCCCTTCGATTTTTCGAATGGAATCACCGGGGTCCATGGCCATGTAATGGTTCACCATCAACTCTGATGAGGCAATTTTAACCCCTTTAATCAGGATATTGTACCTGTTTGATTTTATCTGAAGGTTATCCCGAATATGAATGGGCGGAATGATGATCCCCATGTCCTGGGCAAATTGCCGACGCAGGGAATGTACCCGATCCAGAAACTCCCCACCCTGATCTTTGTCCACCAGACTGATAAGCCCATATCCCACTTCCACCTCCAGGGCATCGACCGTCAAAAGATGTTCCACCGGTTCCGGACCTGATGGCACCTCATCATCCACAGGCGCTTGAAGCCCTTCTGCCTCCTGTTTTTTTTCTTCTCCCTTGGCCAGAAAGCTGATACCGGCAATAACAATGGAAAGCAGAATAAATGAAATATGTGGTAAACCGGGAATCAATCCAAATAGAAATACCATCAGGGCAGCCATATTAACTGCCCGGGGATATTTAACAAACTGTCTTGCAAAATCACCGCCCATGGTCCCCTCTGAGGTGGAGCGGGTTACCACAATACCCGAGGCCGTTGAAATAATCAGGGCGGGAATCTGGGAAACCAGGCCATCTCCCACGGTGAGCAAAGTGTAATTTTGGGCCGCATCAATGAAATTCATGTTCTGCTGAAAAACACCAATGACCAATCCCCCCAGGATATTTATAATGGTGATGACTATGCCGGCAATGGCATCCCCCCGGACAAATTTGGAGGCACCGTCCATGGCACCGTTGAATTCCGCCTCCCGGGTAATGATCCCTCTACGCATTTTGGCCTGATTTTCATCAATCAAACCAGCGTTGAGATCTGCATCCACGGCCATCTGCTTTCCCGGCATGGCATCCAGGGTAAACCGGGCGGCCACCTCCGCCACCCTCGTGGCACCCTTGGTGATGACCACGAAATTAATGAGAACCAGCACAATAAAAACAATCAGTCCCACCACATAATTGCCCCCCATGACAAAACTGCCAAATGATTTAATGACCTTTCCCGCCGCATCCATTCCCTCACTGCCATGCAGGAGAATCAACCGGGTGGATGCCACATTCAACGACAGCCTAAAAAGGGTTGTTACCAGAAGAAGGGAGGGGAAAATGGCAAAATCCAAAGATTTTTCCGTGGACATGGCAATTAAAAGGATGGTCACGGCAACGGTTATATTCAATGCCAGCAAAAAATCCAGCAATATGGACGGCAGCGGAATGATCATGACCATTAATATGGTCACAACCCCCAGGGCCGCCAGAACTTCTCCGCCTTCCACTTGAATGAATTTTAAATTTAACATCTTATCCATGGTCTGCTTTCAGGAGGAAACTCTCCCCCTTATAACCTGTGCTTTTGTTTGTATACATATGCCAAGACCTCCGCCACAGCCTGGTACAGCAATGGTGGCACTTCCTGATTGATTTCCACCATTTTATAAAGATTTCTGGCAAGATCTCTGTTCTCGTAGATCAAAATGGAATGTTCCCGGGCCAGCTCCTTGATTTTTTTGGCAATCTCCCCCTTGCCCTTGGCCAGTACCCGGGGAGCTCCCATGCTGGTATCATCATATTTTAACGCCACGGCATAATGGGTGGGGTTGGTTATGACCACATCAGCATTTGGTACGTCCTGCATCATTCTATTTCTTGCCATCTGCATTTGGATATTCCGAATCCTGGACTTGACCATGGGATCGCCCTCTGACTCCTTGGATTCATCCTTGATTTCTTTTTTACTCATCTTAAGTTTCTTTTCAAACTGCCATTTCTGGAAGGAATAATCCAGGATGACAATGACAATCATGGCCAAGGCACATCGGATAAACAGGGTAAAGGTTGTCTGAAATATATAGGAGACAATCTCATCAAAGGGCAGCTCCCCCAACAGCATAATCTGCTCCATCTCTTTTTTGATGGTAACATAGCCGACCCAGCCCACAATCAAAAGCTTTGACACGCATTTCACCGCTTCCATCACCGACTGGCTTGAAAACAGTCTACCCATGCCCTTAAACGGATCAAGTTTGGAAAATTTGGGCATTATGTTTTCCGCCGTTATCATGAATCCCACCTGCATGACATTGGACAGGATGGCCACAATAAAAATGACGGCAAATAAGGGAGCCATGATCATGAAAAAAACACTTACCATCTCCCATGAAAAATCAAGAAAATCATTCAGGGCCAGCACCCTTGAAAGGGGGAGGCGAAAGGCCTTGATCATCAATTCCTGGATCTGGCTGTACATGTAGGTTCCAAAGATCATGAAAGTGAAAAGCCCGGACAACAATACCGCCACAGAAGGCAATTCCCGACTTTTGGCAACCTCGCCTTTTTTTCTGGCATCCTCCCGTTTTTTGGGTGTCGCCTGTTCAGTTTTGTCCTCGGAACTTTGGTCTGCCATTTATCCATTCCTGTCGGGAGACAACCTGCTGGTCTTAAAAACTGCCGTTAAAATCCCACCTCATTGGGCGGTGAAGATCTCAATCGCCCATCAGGCCCATTATATTTATAAGAAAAAGCCCCAGGTCACTTACATATGTTTCCATGAAACTCATCAGCACATCCAGGCAGATACCAAAAAAAAACAGGCCCATGGCAATCTGAACCGGAAAGCCAACGATCATGATGTTCATCTGGGGAATCAATTTGGTAATCAAACCGAATCCCACCTTGGTGAAAAGCAGAGCGGCAATGGCTGGCGCCCCTATCTTAATGGCAATTAGGAACATCCTTCCCGTTACGGAAAGCATTTCCTCAAAAATACGCTGGTCCATAATTATGCTTCCCAATGGGATGATTTCAAAGCTTTCCTTCATGGCATGGATCAGCACATGATGCCCATTAATAAGCAAAAACAATGCCATGGCCGTAAAATATGAAAAATTAGCCATAAGCGATACCTGTGCCCCGCTCTGGGGATCAAATACATTGGCAATGGCAAAACCGGTTTCAAAGCCCACAAGATGTCCCATAAGACGAATACCTTCAAACACAAGCTGGACCAGCAATCCCAGAATCAATCCAATGGTGAACTCCACAAGAACGATGGCAGCAAGTTCAGGCAGGGTTTCAGGAAAACCCGCCAGGTCCATGGTTACCACAGGAAAAAGGGTGATGGAAAGCAAAAGTGAAAGGCCGGTCTTGACCATGGCTGGAAATATCCGGGAATTAAAAAAGGGAAGCATGAAGATCAGAACGCTTAATCGCATCAGTACAAGAAAAAAGCGCTCAATGGTTTGGATATCAAAGGGCATGGCACACCTTTTATTACCTGATATAGGTCGGAATTTGTTCAATCAGGTTAATAGTGAAGGTCATCAAATGTTCCAGCATCCAAGGGGCCATAAAAATCAAGCCCACAAGAACCACAAGAATCTTGGGGACAAAGGTAAGCGTCATTTCATTTATCTGGGTCACCGCTTGGAATATACTGACCACAAGCCCCACCACAAGCCCCATTATGAGAACCGGCAAAGATACCAAAATGGTGACCTTAATAGCTTCCTGTGCAAAGCTCACCACAAATTCAGGGGTCATCGTTTATCTCCTTAGGAAAGAATGGCCCAAATTATGTCTCATGTGTCTAAGCTCTCCCGGGAATGGCTCGGATCACGATCAAGTCCCATTTAAAATTATATCAGAAAAACCATGCCAATATTTTGACACAAAGTATCCGTTAAAAAAACGCCAAAGGTCAAATATTTTATCCAGACATAAAACTATTAACCAGTGAGCTGATAATCAAATTCCAGCCATCCACCAGCACAAACAGCATCAATTTAAAAGGCAGAGAAATCATCACCGGGGGTAACATCATCATTCCCATGCTCAATAGAACGCTTGCCACCACCATATCAATAATCAAAAAGGGTACAAACAAAACAAAGCCGATGATAAAAGCTGTTTTCAATTCACTGATCACAAAGGCCGGGATAAGCACAAACAGTGAAATTGCTTCCCGGTCAGCCGGTTTTGGATTCTCAGACAAACGTACAAATAGAGCCAAGTCTTTTTCCCGGGTCTGCTTGTACATGAACTGCCGAATAGGTTGCATTGCATTATCCAAGGCCTTTTTTTGGGAAATGTCTTCATTAAGATAAGGTTGCAAGGCGGTATCGTTTATTTTTTGACCCACGGGCATCATGATAAAAATCGTCAGGAAAAGAGATATGCCTGCAATAATCTGATTGGAAGGAGTCTGCTGGGTACCCAGGGCCTGTCTCAAAAAGGCAAGAACAATCGCAAGTCTAGTAAAAGATGTCATCAGAATGAGAATGGAAGGTGCAAGCGTCAGGACAGTTAAAAGGAAAACGGTCTGAAGAAGAATGGAGACATCGCCGGGATCACCGCTTCTTTCCACCCCCAACTGCACAGATGGAAAAAGAAAATCCGCTGCCATGGCCCGGGAAACGGCCAGGAGCACAAGCAATAAAACAATCACTACTTCCCACCAGTGGTGGCCTAGAAGTCTCCCCCAAGCGGATTTATCATTCAGAGGTATTTTCATTTGTATCCTTGAGGGTGATAATGTAATTGACAGATCCAGGAGCAACTCCCAGCACAATACGCTCCCCGGATATTTCAACAACTTCAATTCTCTCCTTGGGTGAAAAATATAACGCACCCAGGCGTTTCATATCCACTTCTCCCTTGGTTCCAGCACCTATACTCAGGAATCTACGCATGATATAAAGCACAAAAATGACACAGGCAAGCACCAGAGCAAGCATGGCAAATGATTTCATGCCTGTGCCGATAAGATTAATATCAAAAAAATTGACTTTATCCATGACACCCCCTTGGACTGGACGATACCTAAATGGCCTTATCACAACATTAAGATATTTGATATGGAATCAGGCTGGCGTAAAGCATGGAGCCTGATAAAAGCCTCAGCATCTCAGAATAAATACGCCCGACTCATTGAGACAGTAATTATTTACGGTTTCCCATATTGTGATCAAGTCCCACTAAATCGGCAAATTGAGAGATGGATTCAGCTCAAAGATTTTACCCGCTCAAGGGGACTTGCAATGTCGGTGACACGAATACCATACTTTTCATCCACCACCACCACTTCTCCCCGGGCCACAAGCTTTCCATTGACGCAGATGTCAAGGGTCTCACCCGCCGGTTTATTTAAATCAATGATGGAGCCTTGTCCCAGCTGAAGCAAATTATTCACAAGCATTTTAGTCCGTCCCAATTCAACCGAAAGCTCAAGGGGAATATCTAGAATTAAATCAAGATCATTTTTCCCCCTTGGTTGCTCATCCATGTTTTCCTTATCCCCTGAGCTGTTTTCTGTATTTTTTTCCTGGACCATAACACATTACTCCTTTTGAATCTTTTCACATATACGTACGGCTTTATTGTTGTTATAAGCACCTGGAAAGCCTTTGAACTTAGGCACATCCCCAATCTTGATCACAACGGGATCTACGGTTTTCTGATCCAGCATAATGACATCCTCAGCACTCAATTCCAGCAATTCTCCGGCATTGATCCGTGCGGTGCCAAGGATACAGCTTACATTCAGGGGCACACTCTGAATTTTCTGCAGCAGGGCTGCCTGCCACACCTTATCAACCTCCAACGAGTCATAACCCAACTTTTGCTTAAACTTTTCCTTAAGTGGCTCAATGGTGGCATAGGGGATACAAAAAAAAAGGGTTCCAGATGTGTTAGGCAATGCCACAGAAAAACGAGTGGCAATCACCATATCTTCGGGCTTGGTAATCTGGGTAAATTGTGGATCTATCTCTGAATGTGAAAAAATCATTTTGACATCATGGACATCCGTCCACACCGTCTGAAGTTCATTCAAAATAATGCGACAGATTTTCTCAATAATCCTGGATTCAATGGGGGTAAAAGCCCTACCTTCAAGCTTCCAGGGATTGAGCCCCTTTCCACCAAAGAAAATTTCAACAAATGAAAAAACAAGCCGTCCTTCAAGAACCAGCAAGGCTGCGCCCCTCAGTGGATCAATTTTAAAGACATTAATGCTTGCCGGTAGAGGAAGTGAACGGCAAAAGTCATTAAATCGAATCAATTCATTGGATACAAGCTTTACATCTATATTTTTATTGGTCAGAAGAGACAGTTTCTCCCGCAGAAATCCGGTGAGGCGTTCATTTATGACCTGAAAGGTAGGCAGGTTTAAAGGGCCCGACTCCGAGGCAAAATTATAGGCAATTGCCTCCTCATTGTTATCGGGAACATCTGTTTCTGTGGCTACGCTTCCAGCATCAATTCCGCCCAGAAGGGAATCTACTTCATCCTGTGATAAAACATTTGCCATGACTTACCCTGCTACTGCACCACAAATTCCGTAAAATAAATTTTTTTCACCATGGGGACACCCAGCACCTGGTTCATTCTCATGATGAGTTCCTGTTTCAATTGGATTTTACCCTCCACGGTTCCCAGCTCATTATATGTTTTACTTGACAGAAGTATCAACACGGAATCGTTTATCAGGGGCTTATATTGATCAATACCAGATTTTTGTTCCTCTGAACTGATCCCCAACATGATACCAACCTTTAAATATTTTTTACTCATGCCGGTTTTTCCCATGAGATTAACAATGTAGGTATCCAGACTGTAGGTAATGGGAGTTGCATTAACGTTAAATTGGGGAGTGGATTCAACAGCCTCTTTGGAAGGATCTTCCCCCCGGTTCATAAGTGTCCAGCCCACAAAACCTCCGCCCCCTGCAACAAGGATCACCACCACAATAATAATAATTTTAATCATGGAACCGCCGGATGATGATTTTTCCTCGGATGCCTCTTCAGCCATAAATATCTCCTCATAAGCTATAATAAAATATGATAATAAAATATATCTATAGTTCTTTAAAGTGCTTTGATCCTTTAATTCTTCAAAACACACGCCCGAGCCCGTTGCCCCCTCCAATTAAGATGCGTGTCCGCATTGTGATCACGCCCGAAATCATGGCATCATAAATACTTAAAAATAATATCCACCCGGCGATTTTTCATCCTGTTCTCTGGAGTGTCATTGGGGACCAAGGGCCTTGATGGTCCATATCCCCCAACGGCAAATCTATCCGGAGCAAGGCGTTTGATTTCCACAAAATAATTAAGAACGGCAATGGCTCTTTTCAACGAAAGTGTTCGATTGGAGTCATGCCCACCACCTTGGCTGGTAACATTGTCGGTGTGGCCCACAATATCGATTTCATTGCTGCAGGCTTCAATTGCTTCGGCAATCGTATCAAGAAAAGGCAACATTTCTTGTTTTATTTCAGACCGTCCCGGATGAAAAAACATCTCACCGTGGAAGGACACTGAAATGCCTATATTATCATCTTCAATGCTGACCAGATCAGCTATGATATCAAGACTTTCTTTGGAATTATCCGTCTGGCTGTCCCAGGTGGGCAACAGCATTTTTCTCATCAAGTCATGGTCCACCACCATGAGGTGATCACTGGCTGCATATTTTTTTACAAATTCGGCCAAGGCACTGACGCTCTGTTCGCTCCCCAACTCCAAAACCCCCGGTGCCCCATGAAACTGAGAAAAGGATTCCCTTAAGGCCTTGGTATCCATGGAGGACATGGTCAACAACAGTACAAAAAAAGTGAGAAGCAGCATGACAAGATCTGCAAATGTCGTCAACCATCCCTGGGTATCTGGTCCCGGCCCCTCATCCCCTTTGTTTCGTCCACGTCCCATCAGTCAAATATCCTGAAGTCAAAGGTGTCAAAAGTGAAAATGTTGGAGGGTTTTTTCTTAAAAATGCGCTGGATCACCTCCGGAATTTTGGTGTAAAGAATAATTTCCACCCGCTTGTTCTGGGCCCGTGACAATTGGGTAGAATTAGAAACCACCGGACGATGACCAGCAGCTCCAAAACGCTCCAGACGTCCTGGATCAATCTTCCCGTTCAATCTAAAATAATCGTACACCGCCATGGCCATGCGTGCGGAAATTTCCCAGTTGGTCTCCAGGGCATCTTTACCGGCCGGACTTGCACCGGTGTGTCCGACAATTTCAATGGTGTAGGTCCCGTCCCGAACCGCCCCGCACAGCCGATTTAAAAGAAAACGGCAGTCGGGCTTTATGTCCATGGAGGCAGGCTCAAAAAGAAACCCGCTATTGATGGTAATCACCTCTTTGTCGGCCATGGGAGTAATGCTGACCTGTTCTGCCACACTCTTATCTTCAAGCGTTAAAACCTGATTAAAATCAATTTCCGATTCTGTCATGGGCGCCGTGGGAGTGGTCACGGACTCTCCTGTTTTGGAGGCGGAATAGCCACCGGTAAAACTGCCAAAAGCCCCCAGAATAGAGCCTAGGCTGGCACGTACCCGGCGTTCATCCACCACAGCAATGGAATTGAGCATGATAAAAAAGGTCAAAAGAATCAGAAACAGACTCACCGTCATCACAGGCCCCAGATCAACGGGGCCTTTATCTTCTTCTTTTTTCTTTTTTGTCATGAAGCCACCGCCCGCTGTTTGGGAGCCACAAAGGCATTGAGTTTCTGCTCAAGGATTCGGGGGTTGTCTCCGTTGGAAAGGGAAATAATACCGGTCAGGGTCATCTCCTTGGTTAACATTTCTTCCTTGCTCCGGGTCCTTAATTTCCCGGCAATGGGCATACAAATAATATTTGCCATGACAGACCCGTAAAAGGTGGTGAGCAGTGCCACTGCCATGGCAGGCCCTATGGAGCTTGGATCATCCATGCTCTGGAGCATCTGCACAAGCCCGATGAGTGTACCGATCATTCCCATGGCCGGGGCGTAGGTTCCCATGGTGGTGAACACCTCTGCCCCCAGCTGATGGCGACTTCGGATAAAATCCATTTCAATTTCAAGAAGATTGCTTATTTCAGAAGGTTCAAGCCCATCAATGGAAAGCTGTACACCCTTTGATAAAAATTCATCATCCACATTTTTAATTTCAGATTCCAGTGCCAGTATGCCCTCTTTTCTGGACTTGGCGGAAAAGGCCATCAGGCGTTGAATTAAGATATCGGTATCGGATTTCTGGGTAAAGATTGCATTCTTGGCAACCCCGATAACCCCTATGACATCCTTCAGGGGATAATTGATCATTGTGGTCCCGATGGTGCCCCCCACAACGATCATTAGTGACGGAGCATTTATAAAAAGGCCCAGCCCGCTTCCCATAAATATTGCTACCAACACAAGTCCAAATGATGAAATAATGCCAAGAAGGGTGGCAATATCCATAATATCTCCTTTAATATCATCTATGATCTGCTCAAAATATCATATACCGTATTAACTGACTGGCTTGATCATAAATGGGCCTTCCGCCACAATTTATGTGCCAACGGGGTCACCCTTGTGTTATTGAAGACTGAGGCTTTTATCAGGTTCCGTACTTTTATCAATAACCTGTATTAAAAAGCAGATTCATACAAAAAAGCCAATAACGCAACCTCGACCTCCTCCCAAAGTAGCCAATATTGTGACCAAGCCCTACCTGCCTCATGAGTCGCATGTCTTTATTCTTCATACCATATATGGCGCTTCAAATCTTGAGTTGAATACGCTATGCACTTTTAGAACGGCAACCGTATGCCCGACAACCTGAATAGCTGAAATATCAACAGACCCTGGGACAAGTGGCGTTATGATAACACAACAGCACCCAATCTAATAGCAAACTTTATGCCATTAAATCCTTCAGAAAGCAATTGCTTAGTTCAATTTAGCAAAATGCTTTTTCTGCGAATCAGGAATTTATAAAGGGGAAAAAAAGAGAAGGCATGAATTTAAGGAGCAGTTATTGCACTGAGCTCAAGCGCATTTTCAGTGAAACACTGGATTATTTGTAATCAATACAAAGCCAAACCCACAATAAAGAGAAAAAAAGGATATCAGTCCTAAAAACAATTAAAAAGCAAACCCACAAAAAAACCAATTTTTATGAGCCTGCTGATGATCTTAACAAGAGCGCATCCCCATTTTCCCGGTTCAACATTTCGCCAGAGAGGGGTCCCTGCAACTATGACAAATAAATCATATTATGACCAAACCGAAAAAATGGGAATGCGCCCTTTGATAATGATCGTCAAAAAAGGGGCAGCTGTCAATGGCCTGTCATCTACCCCATTTTATGATTTACCGTTTGAGATTCATAAGTTCTGACAACATGGTATCAACGGTGGTGATAATTTTTGAGTTGGCCTGGTATCCCCGCTGGGTAGTGATCATTCTTACAAATTCATCAGCAATATCCACGTTGGACTGCTCAAGAGATCCCGGGGCAATGCTGCCAAGCCCGTTGGTTCCCGGCTTGTTGGTGATGGCATTGCCACTTGCAATGGTGGCACGGAACAGGTTACCGCCTTCCTTTACAAGGCCATCCTCGTTCTGGAAATCAGCCAGGGCGACTCTGTACAGAGCTGTCATCTGACCATTAGAATAAGTTCCCGTAATAATACCTTCTTCATCCACATTGATATCCTGCAGTTCACCAGCAGCATACCCGTCACTTGTTTTATAAGTCGTGTTGGAGGCCACAGCAAACTGTGTGGTGGTGAGAGAATCAGGGACCCAATCACCAGTATCATGGCTATAGCTTGCACCAAAATCAAGGGCGATGTTCATGGTGCTGTTCTCCCCCCCTAGAAAATCGCACTCAAATGAAAACAGATCATCCCCAATATCCGAAGGATGATCTAAACCTCCCATGGAAATACCTGTAATCTTACCGGACTCTGTTCCAAACTCAATGACACCGGAAGCCAAAAGACCGGAAAGACTGGAACTGCCAGAAGATGTATCTAAAGCTCCAGCTTCGGCTGCAGCAGCAACTGCCTCCGCAGCATCGATTTCTGCTTGAGTGTATGTGCCAGCGGCAGCATTCACATAAACATCAGCAGCAGCTCTTGCGGCAGCCGCCACAGAATCAACGGTTCCCCCCGCGCTCTCTTCTGCCTCCGCGGCGGCAGCTACTGCCTGGGCAGCATCCATTTCTGCTTGGGTATATGTGCCACCATCAGCTGAATTCGCATAATCATCTGCAAGGGTTCTTACAACAGCTGCAACGCTGTCAACAGTGGCGGCTGCATCTGCAGCTTCTGTTTCTGCGGCCGTGGCAGCTGCTGCCGCCGCATCAATCTGTTCTTGGGTATATGTACCAGTTTGGACAGGATTTGTATAATCATCTACAAGGGCTCTTGCCGCTGCTGCAACGCTAGCAACAGTGGCGGCTGCATCTGCAGCTTCTGTTTCTGCGGCCGTGGCAGCTGCTGCCGCCGCATCAATCTGTTCTTGACTATACGTACCACCATCGACAGCATTGGCATAATCATCCGCAGCAGTTCTTGCAGCTGCTGCAACACTGGCGAGGGTGGCGGCTGGATCCGCAGCTTCTGTTTCTGCAGCAGTGGCAGCGGCAGCAGCTGCTGCAATGGCTTCTTCAGTATATGTACCAGCAGCTGCTGCGGCATAATCATCCGCAACTGTTCTTGCAGCAGCGGCAACACTGGCAAGGGTGGCAGCTGCGTCGGCAGCTTCTGTTTCTGCAGCAGTCGCAGCAGCTTCGGACGCATCAATCTCTTCTTGAGTAGATGCGGTAGTAATAGGATCTGCGGCATAATCATCTGCAAGGGTTCTGGCGGCAGCGGCAACACTGGCAACCGTGGCGGCTGCATCTGCAGCCTCTGTTTCTGCAGCACTTGCAGCAGCTGACGCTGCATCAATCGCCTCTTGAGTATATGTTGGGGTTGTGATGGGATCTGCGGCATAATCATCTGCAAGGGCTCTGGCAGCAGCGGCAACGCTGTCAACTGTGGCGGCTGCATCTGCAGCTGCTGTTTCAGCAGCAGTGGCAGCGGCAGCAACGGCATCAATTTCTTCTTGGGTATATGTGGTACTAGTGATGGGATCTGCAGCATAATCATCTGCAAGGGTTCTGGCGGCAGCGGCAACGCTGTCAACTGTGGCGGCTGCATCTGCAGCTGCTGTTTCAGCAGCAGTGGCAGCGGCGGCAGCCGCATCAATTTCTTCTTGAGTATATGTACCCTCAGCGGCGGCGGCGTAATCATTTGCAAGGGTTCTAGCGGCAGCGGCAACGCTGTCAACTGTGGCAGCTGCATCTGCGGCTGCTGTTTCAGCAGCAGTGGCAGCGGCGGCAGCCGCATCGATTTCTCCTTGCGTATATGTACCCCCAGAATCTCCAGTTGTATAGACATCCGCAGCTGTTCTGGCGGCACTTGCAACAGAATCGGCGGTGGCACCTGTGCTTCCACTACTATCTAAGGATCTTTGATCTTCACTGGGGTTACATGTGACGATATACTCATATGAAGATCCATTTGTGCTTGTCTTATCAAAATAGAAAGTAATATCATGGGTACTTCCCAAGGAATCGTAAATCTGTACCGTGGTCTGGTATTCATACATGTCTTCAGCCAAGGGGGGATTGGCAGTTCCATCCCAAACATCCGTCAAATCAAGGGTACCCGAATTATTAATACCAGCGGAATCAAGATTGGCAATTATCTGAATTTGGGTAGATTCTTCAGGGCTTGAGGTAAATGAATTCAGATGAATATCAGTGATGGAACCCACATCGGTTCCAGACAGCGAATCAAGCTTCCAGCCTTGAACAATATAGCCATCTGGATTAACCATATATCCATCTTCATCAAAACCAAAATTTCCCGCTCTGGAATAATAGTTACCTTCTCCATTGGTTTCTCTTAAAACAAAAAAGCCATCCCCCCCGATGGCAAGGTCCGTGGCATTTCCGGTGGTTTCAAGAGAACCCGGCTCAAATGAGGCAGAAACATCTCCAATGGCACTGCCGCTGCCCACCTGGGTAGAACCGTTCATGGTGGACAGAGACTGACTTAACAAATCCTGAAAGTCCGCCTTGCTGCTCTTGAATCCAATCGTATTTACATTGGCTATGTTATCACCAATAATCTGCATGGTGTCACCCAATGAACGTAAACCACTGCTGCCAGCAAAAAGTGCGCTTGATAAGGCCATCTTTATTCCTCCTGTGTCATCCAAGCGGCGATCCCCATTTTATAAATAAAACATTCCTCGGGAATGTCTGGAAAACCGCACGGAGCCCTCATTAATATTTAAATTTTATTTCATCTATAATTTTAATAATTTTCTCAAATTTCCGGAGAAAGTCGAATTTCCTTAACCTCGGAAAGCGCCACAGCAGTATTTCCCACATAAAGCATCGGGATATCACCTTCCAGGCTCACACGATCCACTTTTCCCATGGTATATGTTTCCACCGAGAGAGACTGTCCTTTATCACCCACGGCAGTCACTTCAAACGTATAAGTTCCGTCTGCAACTGCATCACCACTTTCATTGAGACCATTCCAATCAAACCCATTGGTACCTGCCTCAAGATCTCCCAGAGAAATGATCTTCACCTTCTGTCCATTGGCATCCAAGATATTAACAGTACAATTAGCGGAGCTATCAAGGTAGAATCCACCTGAAACCTCAGCCCCCTGTTCCAAGGAAAAAGAATTGCCATCCACGCAAATTTCTTTCCCAATAAAATCAAGGGAATAAAAACTGGACATCCCATTTTGCCCATCATTGATTGAAGTCAGATTATCATTAACATTGTAGAGCTGCTCTAGACTGCTATATTGAGCAAGCTGGGCCGTAAATTCGGTACCTTCCATGGGATTTAAAGGATCCTGATTTTCCATCTGGGCCACAAGCAGTGTCAAGAAAGCATCTTTACCCAAGTCATCCCCTGAATTGGTTTTTGAAGATGCTGCTGGATATGTGGTGCCAAGGGTATCGATATACATGATTTTATCCTTATTTATTTATTTGTTTATACTAACAAGTCCAACAAAGAATCTTTGTTCTGCCCCATGGGCGAAATGGAATCCGCGCCATCTTCCCTTTTACCCATGCGTGCAAAACGTGTTCCCCATCGCTGATTCCGCTGCCGGGCGGATTGATGGTCTCCATTGGCCATGCTCTGGGCAAAACCATCGTTCATCTGGATTTCAAGATTTTCCAGACGGATCCCGTGTCCTTCCAAAACACGCCTGAGCTCATTATGGTTGGACAAAAACAATTCCCTGGCAGAACTGGTTTCAGGCACAATGGACAACTTTATTACATTTTCTTTGGTATCCATCTCAATATTCACCGTACCCAGTTCAGCCGGTTTCAACTGAATTCTCAACATGCGTTCACCCCGTTGAAGGAATGCAGCAATTTCCTTACCAACGGTTTCAACCACATTGGGTGGAAAAACAGTCCCTGATGTATTTTCTTTCTGAGAAAAAAAAGGAACTGTAGATGCATTTGACTGCGTTGCCATGGATAAACGCTCAAAGCCCCCTGGGGCCTCAAAATTAATACCTTTCTGAGCAGACGACGTTATGAACTTCGCTTCAGGATTTCGCGTACCGGACAAGATATCATCAATTAACCCATCAATTGCCTCTGATATTCCCATGTTTCCATTTTGTGAAGGGGCATTTAATTCAGTCATCAACTGTGACTCCATTCCCGACATATCCGTCTTATTCCATGGTAATGAAAATCGATTTCCCAAACTGTATTTATTCCCTTTCAGCTCCCGCAACACATTCTGCTGTGTTAATAATTGATCAGGAACTGCCATTTCCACCATCCCGGTATCTGGTACCGTTGGCAAACTTTCCCTGGGAAGTTCAACGTGATCTTTGGAAAGTGACTGAGTAAAATTAGACATTGATTGAGATGTTGAAAAGATAGGCTTTGAAGAGCGGTGTGATCTGTCTGTGCCATGCATTGCCTGTAAGCTGCTTCTTTCCATGTGCATTTCAGGAATATCACCTGTTCGAAGCATTGGATCCGACAACTTGAATGTACTTACATCATGAGACCGTTCACGGAGAGAAGGTGATATACCAATATTGGATTGAACAGCGCTATTTGAGGGGTCATCTTCCTTGAGCACGCTGCCATAAAAATGGGGGTCTTGGGAAGCCATATTCTTGAAATGAGGAGACGATTCTTCCCCTGTACGCAGAGTGACAGGTCCCTGTGGATAAGGAGTTAGCTCAAGTGTTACCACACCATCTTTACCAACAGACGCCGGGTTGGAAGCAGGCTGAGAGGGATGGCTCGTTGCACTGTCAGATTTGAGGGTAAGAATTGGTGAATGGAAGCCTTTACCCTCCTGATTGATATCAGTTACATTCCCCGGTTGAATCATCTGATCCGGAAATTTAAATTCTCCATTGTCTGACTGAAATACGGCTTTATTTGTCAGGACTGACCCACCGGTATGGGTCTGAAATCTTTGCCCAGGGGAGTCAATATTTACTGCTGCGACCTTGTGCACATCAGCTGAAACCTTAAATTCGCCAGCAAGCGACTTAGCCATTGAAGCTTGCGGTAAATCCATAGAAATTTTTTCCGCATTAAGGGGATTTTTAGGAAAATCAGAGGCAACTGAATTGGACTGAACGCCACCATCTTCATGTGTATGTTTTTGGGCCAAATGGCCTTGGGATTCCAGGGAACCAGACTTCCTTAGAACCGGCGCAACATCATCAGCTCCAGGTGGAGTGACAAGTTTCTGATAATTTGCCCAGGCTTCTGAAACAACGGTACCACTTTTAACGCCCGCTACATCGTTGGGTGGGGACTGAGACTGAGGAGGCCAGCTCTTTGGGCTATCAAAGTTATCCGCACGCAGTACAGACTGGAAATTATCCCTTTCCTGCAATGCATCACGAGCATCTCTTGGGTAAAGCACTTGGGCAGAATCTTTAAATTCACCGTTGCCTGCATGGGGATTGGCTTTATCAGTAACAAATATACCCACTTCATTTGTCTGATTTTTTTGCCTGTCAGATTGAAGATTAACAGAATTTGCTTTACGATTAGAATCGAAAATTTGGAACTCACCTGCAGACATCCTACCCACTGCAGATTCAGCCAATCCCGTAGAAACAGTATTTGACTCAATAGAAGGGTCAAGGTGAACAAACACATCCGTATTTATCTGAATTTTTTCAGAAATTTGGACATAAACAATATCTGTTTTGAGCTGAGCATCATCAGGTAAAGCTCCTGGTCCATCGTCCAGATCTACACGTATACCATCTCCCAAAACGGAACGTTCCTCTGTCTGGTTCCAGGGATCGGAAGAGTGTCTTTCAGCATGGGAAATTACATTCCCAAAATCAGGAAAATCGTCCACATAATCAGATGAAATCGAAACTCTTTTTGCACTTGAAACTCCCACCGTTGCGCCTGATTCTAATAAAAAGAGGGGGGCGCCGGTCGAATTCAGCTCTCCTGTAAGGGTATATTCCTGAAGATTTCGTCGCGTTTCAAAATTCTGACGCACCATCATGGCTTCAGCAAATGCAAAGAAAGAGTCAACCTGTCCATTATCCATTGACTGTTTTTCTGAAATCTCAGAAACTTCATCCAGAACAATGGAATCTTGTGGATCAAGCTTCGGGGAAACCAGTGAGACACTTTCAAGTTTTGTCTCCATGATACCGATAAGATTATCCAAGGAGAAAGCAGCGCCAATGGATTGACGGGGTTTCGGCAATCCCATTGTTTCCATGGCTTCAACCAGTTGGGGAGTCAAGACGACATCATGATTCCGGCTTGCTTCAGGTGCATCTGGTGAAATGGAAGAACTTTGTATTTTTTTTAATTGATGGACAAGTTTTTTCAGATCCACATTGCCATCCACATCACTTACCGAAGGCAGTATTGAATCCAATATTTCAGGTGCTACTCCCAGGTCTCTTAACGAAGATTCAATGTGGGGAACAATAGATTTGTCCAGGTAAAGGGTTTGTGCATCTCCTACTCGGGGAGAAGACGTGGCATTAAATTCCTTCTCAAATTGAGTTAAATCTTTAAAAAAATCAGATAATGTCGTCTTTCTTCCAGGGTTGTCATGCACCATCTGCTGGAAAAAATTGTCAATTGATGTTCGGGGAAAATCAAGTTTATCAAGAATGGTCCTCAGGGATTCAAAATCGTTTTTATCCAGTACCACTTGATCAAGAGGCACGCCTTTGGCCAGAAAAGCTCTTCGAACCATTTCAATAGGAGAATTTAAAGAATCTACCAGATTGTTGGACCTCGTTGCTGATTTTAAAAATGATGCGGTATCCTTTTCAGACAATCGAGGAGTTAAACGCCCATTCTCGTTCTGAGCCACATCACGAATCATGGAAAAAAAACTAATTCCTTTTTGCTCAATTGATTCAGACATATTACCTCTACGGGAAAACGAGGAATCACCGGATAATAAGAAATTTTTATTGAACACCACCGATTTCATTGTCATTTATTTTCCTGTTCCCATATGGTTGGACTCAAAACATACAAAGGTTAATTTTTCCCTATAGAAAATTATTTTTATGCAAAAGACATGCCTCTCTCAAGAAAAATACTTTAAAATAATCAATACCTTCACCAATGTTTAGAATGTGCCTGTAATAGGGATCCCAAGCTTCTGTATGTTGTGTATTTATGATTTAAAAAACACATCATATCGATAACAAGCTGATTAAAAATATAATCGGCGAAGTTATTAATCATAGATATTCATTATTTTTCAGAAATGGTTTATTTAAAACGCGAAGTTAGATTTATTGGGAAAAAACGCCCAAGGGTTCAACTCTTTCATAATGGAAAAATTTTCTATATTTCAATCCCATTGATGGGAATTTTTTTCCCCCTCTGAATCATGCTTCTCCGGTGATCCAGCTTCGAATAACAGCTGCAGTTCTTTCCGGTTCTTTATTGCTCAACTCAATAACTCGTTGCCGGGGATTAGCTGTTTCCGGTTCTGATATTTGTTTAATGTCCTGCCCGAGGGGTAATCCTTCTGCCTCTTCAACGACTTCTGCTTGAATTCCCTTGACGCTCTTGAGCAAAGGCCTCACCACAAGAAAGAATGCAGCTATAATTAAAAAGAGATTAAAAATAATTTTGCCGTAGGTCTCTATAAATACCATAGGGTTAAATTTATCACTCACAAATGGCTCAGACATTTCCATTGCCACAGATGTGGAAAATGGGACCGATTGAACAGAGACCTGATCTTCTCTGTTTTCATCATACCCCATTGCATTTCTGACTAATTTTTCAAAACTTTGCAGAGCAGCTCTGTCCCGGGGAATATACTTTGAAACAACCGATCCATCTTTTCGGGTTTCGGATTTATAAACCCCATCCACCACAGCAGCCACAGAAAGCCTTTTTATTCCCCCAGCCGGGCGTACTGTCTTTCGGCTTATTTTATTGATCTCGTAATTTGTGGTGGCATTTTTACTTGTTTTCGTTTTCTGTGAACCGGACGCTGGGGCGACCACACCGGCCATCTGATCAATATTATTCGCTTCCGTCTGCTGCTGCCTACCCTGTTCCCCACCAATGGTCTCCTCAATCATTTTATTACTTCTGACCACCACCACAGTTGGATCATATTCTTCCTCACTGATAATCACTTCAGCAGTATTAATCTCCGCATTGACCCGAACAATAGCCTTTCCCACCCCAACAATTTCTTCCAACATGGTCTGAATATTATGGGTGATTTTTTTCTCGATATTCTTTTTATAGTCCAACATACTGTCACCCAGTCCGGCGCTCATATTGTCATCCCCGGCATTTCCCCGAAAAATAACCCGCCCCTTGGTATCAACGACGCTGACCCTACTACTGTCAAGGCCTTCCACGGCATTTGCCACCAAACGAACAATGGCTTCAACTCTGGCCTGGGACAGGGAACCTTCCAGATCCAACTGTATGGATGCAGATGTCTGTTTTTCATCTTCAATAAAAAGTGATTCTTTGGGAATAGCCAAAAAAACAGAGGCTTTTTTCACCTCTTTAAAATTCATAATCGTTCTTGCAAGCTCTCCCTGAAGGGCGCGCCTGTAGTTCAATTCCTGTACAAAATTGGTGGTTCTGAAATCAGGATTGTCAAAAAGTTCAAAACCAACGGTCCCCCCCCCTGGAAGTCCCTCGCCTGCTAGTGAGAGGCGCAATTCATATACTTTGTTTCCGGGGACAAGAATGGCACTGCCCCCCCCCTCAATGCGGTAAGGAACTTTCTGCTCCTTTAATTTGGCAACAATGGCACCACCGTCCTTGGGAGACAAATTATTAAAAAGGAGTTGATAATTTTCCTGATTCCCCAGATAAAACATCACACCAAAACCTGCAGCGATCAACATTATTACAAGGGATATACTTATTTTTTTGGAAAGCGGCAATGAACCGACAAACTTCATGAAGTGCGCAAAAGAACTGTTCATTCTGCGGGTTTCCTTTTTCTAAGATTTTTTATATAAAAAGGCTGGTAAAGAAGAGGTTTTTTCCAAGCTAAGAAATTAAAATCTTTTCTCTGAAGAATAGTTGTTAAAACTGCATGCGACTGACTTCTTTGTAAGCTTCAATGGCCTTATTTCGCATGGAAAGAAAAAGCTGCATGGATATATCAAATTTTTGAAGTTCTATCATTGTTGCCGGAACGTCAGCTTTGCCCTGGAGCATGTCCACAATGGCGTTATCAGCATTTTTTCCCATGCCATCAATATTACCCATGGCCGTTTTCATAACCTGGGTAAAGGAAGCAGACTCTTTTTTGTCCGTCTGAGATACGGCCTTAAGGGATGGCTGATACACACCGTCAATACTGATATTATTCATGCGTTACCTTCCTATTTCAAGGGCTTTCAGTGTCATTTCCCTGACAGCCTTCACCGCTGCAATATTCGCTTCAAACGATCTTTTGGCCATGAGCATATCCACATTTTCCACGAACAAATCCACATTGGGCTTTAACACATAACCGTCTTCATTGGCATCGGGATGAAAAGGGGCATACTCCTGTTTAAAAGGTGTGGAATCCTCCACAACTTCATCAATCTCAACCCCGCCAAGGGCATGATCCAAGGTATTTGAAAAATCCATGGTATTATCTCCCGGGCGCATGACCAGCATTTTTCGACGATAGGGCCCCCCCTCTTCTGTGCGCGTGGTTTCAATATTAGCAAGGTTATTACTGATAATATCCAGTCGTTGCCGTTGGGCGGAGATTCCTGAAAAACTGATATCAAAAGATTTCAAAAAATTCATTTTAACGGCCTCCCTCTTTTATCACATCCTTTAGAATGGTTATTTTTCGCAACATTGCTTCAACGGCCGTGCGGTATACCAGCTTGTTTTCCGTCAGTTTCTTCATTTCATTGTCCATGTTTACCCAGTTTAGACCATCAAATGGAACATCTTCTTCAAATGAATCCACAGATAGCTCCCCATGGGTTGGTCCCCCCATGTGATCCCCATGGGTTTTTGTTAGCATGACATTCTCCATATCTGAGCCCATGGCATCTTTTAAAGCAGATTTAAAATCAATATCCCGGCCTTTGAATCCGGGGGTATCCAGGTTACTTATATTATTTGCAATCAATCCATGTCTCTGCTGAGAAATTCCAACCGCTTTTTCAAGCACCTGAAATGAATGATCAAAAAGCATTCGATTCGGCATCATATTTTTCTCCCTATGTACATATTCCAACCCCGAATTGGCATTGGACTTTCGGCTTTAAAAAATATAATGCAAATTACGTTCCTAAACTTATTGAATTTCCATTTTTTCTTTGTACTCATTGAGTTTGTTTCGCAGGGTGCGAACGCTGATACCCAAAATTTTTGCGGCATGGGTGCGGTTATCATTGGTATGATCAAGGGTTTGAAAAATAGCTTTTTCTTCCATTTCTTTCAATGAAACCACAGGCATAAAGGATGGAGGAGTAGAATACACCGTAGAGCGTTGAAGGCCTGCCAAAGAAAAATCTTTTAGTTCAAGCAAGGTACCTTCAGCCATGAGAAGAGCCCGTTCAATGACATTTTCAAGTTCCCTTACATTGCCAGGCCATGAACGGTTCATTAACAAATCCACAGAAGCTAGCGTCAATCCTTTGACATCTTTTCCGTCAATTTTATTATATTTTTTAATAAAATGCTCTGCCAGCAGAGGAATGTCCTCACGTCGCTCATCAAGGGGAGGCAATCTCAGAGGTATCACGCTTAATCTATAATAAAGATCCTCACGAAAGCGTCCCCCCCGAACCATTTCTTCCAAATCTGCATTGGTAGTGGCAAGAATCCTCACATCAACAGGCACCGGCGTCACTCCGCCAATGCGATCAACCACGCGTTCCTGCAGCACTCGCAACAACTTGGCCTGAAGGGAATAATCCATTTCACCGATCTCATCAAGCAGCAAAGTTCCCCCGTGGGCATGTTCAAACTTACCTTTTTTTCGTGCCAGTGCGCCGGTAAAAGTGCCCTTTTCATGGCCGAACAATTCACTTTCCAGCAAGCTTTCCGGTAATGCCGCACAGTTTATGGCCACAAAGGGCTTGTTGCGTCGGCGACTGCAATTATGAATATATTTTGCCACAAGCTCCTTTCCCGTTCCAGATGCACCTTGAATCAGGACGGATGCGCGGCTGTCTGACACTTTTCCTGCCACACGTAAAAGATCTTCCATGCCGGCATCCCGGGTGATAATGGCAAAGGGATCTGTATCCATTGGAGAGCACACAGACTCCTTGGGTAAATCCGCGGGCCAAGAAATGTTCTTGATCAGCTCTAAGTCCATGGGTTTAATGAAAAAATCGTCGGCACCAAGTTTCATGGCAGTCACTGCATCCCTAGCATTGACCGCAGATGCAATAATAATAACGCGAAGATGGGGATAAGAATTTTTTATATTTTTTAGAAAATCCAAGGCAGGTTCTATTCTGGCATCAGCACCAATGACTACAAGATCGCAGTCTTTTTCATTTATCTGTCGAAAAACACCTTCCTGCTCATCCAGCAGTATCACCTCATGATTTAATTTTTCAAGCACATCAAGTATGTGATTTTGATCATTGAGATCCGTTTCAAATACCACTATCTTCTTTTTAAACATTAATCTTTCATATCCTTATTCTGTTAGCCTGAGGACACTGAAAGCATCGTTGAGAATGGATTTATCGCACAAAAAGACATAACCAGTAACGAAATATCAGTCAGCGCGACGGTATTGTCCTCAACTCGGCTCCATTCGATCCAGTCGCCTATTTATGCTGTGTGGGAATTTCATCTTTAAATCCATAGGCAGCCACCTTTTCCCTGGCCAGATTACCCCAAAAAGAATCCTCCAGCTCTGCCACCTCTTCATAATAGACAAGACTTTCCTGGTTCTGTCCTAAACGTTCCAGGCAATGAGCAATCTTATATTTAAGAGAGGCTTTTTCCACCTGGGTCTGTTCCATGTCCACCAATCGTTTAAAAACTGCCATGGCTTTATCTGTTTCACCCAGTTCAAAAAAAAGATCCCCTATCTCATCTCCCAGATATCCTGAAACATCATCACAATTCCCGTGATTTTTTTCAGCTTCCCTGGCAGCAGATAATGCCCTTTTTCGTTCATTGGTTTTAAGTGCAGCCTCTGCCAGATGCAGCAAAAGCTTTGTCCGTCGGCAACGTGACAGATCATATTTTAATGCAGCATCAAACAAATCCATGGCCTTGTCGTATGCCTTCTGCTTAAAAAAAATTTCTGCCATTAGTAATGTGGCATCTCCGACATATTTGCCCCCAGGATAATTTTTTAAAAGTAGGGTCAGACGTTCCCGGGCTTTGTCCATTTCCTGATCCCAATAGGCCTGACGTCCCACAAAATAGAGCAAATCTTCGGGCTTTTCAGTGTCCGGAAGCAACCCATCCATACGTTGAAATTCAACCACTCCTTTTTCCTTCAAGCCCAAATCAAGATAAGCCCGAGCCACAAGAAGATAAATGGGCTCTGAAAAAAATAACAGATGAATCAATTCCTTTTCCTGTTCATAAATAGCAATTAGCTTTTCTGGATTTCCATTATCCCTCTCCGTTATCAGCATAGACTGCAGGGTTTGTTGTAATGCATACGTGCCATTTTCCCTTAGCGCCCCCTGGGGCTTGTAGCTAAAGAGTGTTTTTAAAGATTTAAGACTCTGTTCATATGCTTTTTCTTTCTGATACAACACACCTAGCTTCAGCAATGCAAGCTTGGCAAGGGGGTCACTTTCGTCCTTCTCCATGAAAAATCCATGCACTTTCTCATAAATTTGACGAGAGGACAATGGAATCAGAGAATCAACTTCAGGGTTTGCCTCCTGTTGTTCTGCAAGCCGAATCCAGCTGATATTGGCGCCCCTGGTGCCTGGATATCGTTTACATACAAATAAAAAAAATTTCACCGCATCCAGGATGCGCCCATCTCTTAGATAGGTATCTCCAATGCGGGCCAGAATCAAATGATTTTCTTCACTATCAGGGGAACTGTTATAATATTGAAACAATTGTTTTCTGGCCAGCGTGTTATGTCCCAGTTGAAAATGATTATTCCCCATATAAAGGGCGACCTCGGGCAAACGGAATATCGCATCACCATCCATTTCCACAAGACCTAAAAGCTCATCAAGGGAGTTCTGAAATGCATTTTGATCATACAAAATTTTGGCATATTCCATTATTGCCTGACTCTTTAAAGAAAAGTCAGTAGCGCTATCAATCACCGATTGTAAAAGGGTCTCAGCTTCCTGCTCTCTGCCTTTCAAACGAAAAATAATAGCTGTGTACAACTTTGCATCCAAAGCAACTGAGGAATCAGGTGGACTGCTTTTCAAGGCCAAATTATAATATCCCTGTGCTTCAGCATAATTTTTCATCTGATGATACAGCTTTCCCATCCGCAGCATGGCATCGCCTGTAAATGGAGAATCAGGAAAACGACTAATAGCGTCCCGATAGCGCTCGGTGAGTTCCCTGAAATGCACCGGCAATGAATCAGCATACTTTTTTTCATACAGTATTGGCAGCAGAAACTGTGCTTTTTGTGCATAAAAACTACCGGGATATTTGCCGATGAGAATCTCTAGCTGGGAAATGGCTGATGACCACTCATTATAATAATAATTATCAATTCCCCCGGCAAAAAGAGCAGCATCAGGTCCCAGGTCCGACACAGGTAGATGAAAAAGTGGATTCTCTCGTTCATCCCTTTTCAAACCTCTTCGGAAAAAACGACGGCCATTGACATTCGTGGGGAATGGAGCAGAACCAACAAATTTGCCTGGTAATGCGGCCAATTCAGTATTGCCCATATTTTTATTTTTTCCCGATGTATTATGGCTGAAATCGTCCGATTTTTCATTCATCGTGACACCATCCACCCCCGGCGAGTTAACAACAAGGACAAAACCATTGGAGTCATAAATCGTCCTGGTTTCTGGAATCAAGGGACCTTGAATTTCCAGAACAAGCCTTATTTTATCTGGATGATGCCCCACCCGCAATGCCATAACGCTTGGTGTATTCAAAGGCAGGGTAACAGTTTTAAAGTTAGGAACCGCAATAAACATATCTACCAGAAGCCTGGCAGGGTCATCCAGGGGAGTTAGTTCCAAATGATTATTGGCCGGGAATCCCGAGACTCGTATCCTTGTATCTGTATTTAATTTAATGGATGGAACAGAGATGGTTATGGGGATGTCATAATTAAAAATGCTAAAGCTTTTTTCAGATGCCTTCACCGTTGCTGCAGGTGTTCCAGATGCGGGGCAAACATCCTTCTGAGTCAACACAACGATAAACACAATTGAGAGGATTCCCAACAGAATCGGTAATATTTTTTTATTGTTTTTTATTGATAAAAACACGATCTACAATTCCCGATTTTTGAAATTCGGGCTTGATCACAAGATTGGCAGGCCTCGAGAATAGCTTTGGCAAAGGGGCCAGGCGTGAATTGTTGACACTTTTTGGCTTGTTTACAAGATCTGCCATGGGATGTTCAGGCTTGCCTTATTGACGATTTCGTTTAAATTTGTATTGCAACACGTAAACTTGTCAAAAGCATGACAACACAAAACGAAGCCCGTTAGCCCATCAATCGTGACGCTTAGCCCATCTTATGATCAAGCACTTTCTGGGATTCCGGGCATCAGAATCAAGTGTCAAACATCTTATTTTTTTTAATTTTTTCTACCAGAGTGGTTCTTTTGATATTCAAAATTCTTGCCGCTTTAGCTTTAACACCATCACTTTCTTCCAGAGCATTTAAAATTAATCTATTTTCATAATCTTTCACCGCATCGGCAAGGGTCATTCCCTTATGAAGAAAAGGGAGATCGGGTGATACTGGATGCAAAAAAGGGTCACCTTGAAAATGCTCCGGCAGATCTTCCAGGGTCACCATGGAATTTTCACAAAGGATAATCATTCGCTTGATCATATTTTCAAGCTCTCGGACATTTCCCGGCCAGTCATGTGAAAGAATTGCATCCATGGCCCGGGGGGAAAATCCATGAATTTCCCGTTTTCGACCCCGTTGAAATTTTTCCAGAAAATAATCTATCAAAAGCGGAATGTCTGATTTACGATGAATCAAATCCGGAACATGTATGGGAATTACATTCAAACGATAAAACAGATCCTCACGAAAAGAGCCCTCTTTAACTGCAGTTGTAAGTTCTTTGTTGGTGGCGGCAATAACTCTGGCATTCACATTAATGCTACAGGTACCTCCCACCCGTTCAATGACTCTTTCTTGAAGCACCCTGAGCAATTTAACCTGCAATGCAGGGCTCATCTCAGCAACTTCGTCTAGAAAAATAGTACCTTCTCGGGCCATCTCAAAACGCCCCACCCGTTTTTTATGGGCACCGGTAAATGCACCTTTTTCATGACCAAAAATTTCACTTTCCAATAAGGCTTCGGGAATGGCACCACAGTTTACGGCAATAAAGGGATGCTTCCGCCTGCTGCTGAGTCGGTGAATGGTTCTTACAATTAATTCCTTTCCGGTACCGGAAGCTCCAGTGACAAAAACCGTCGTATCAGTGTCCGCTACTTTTTCGATCAGGCGATGTATTCTTTTTATAGCAGGGCTAGTTCCAATAAAATTTTTATATACGGAACCATCCTCCTTATTTGGATTGAATTCATCGTCCTTTTTTTCAAGCCATTTTACCTTCAGGGCATCTTCAACATGCTTCAAAAAATCAGTCGGGCTCACCGGTTTAGTGATATAATCAAAAGCGCCTTTTTTTACGGCAACGACAGCATTGGAAATACTGCCGTATCCGGTGAGTATCATACAAAGGGTTTCAGGGGTATAGTTCACAACGTGGTCAAGAATTTCCATACCGCCGACATCTGGCATGTTTAAATCCGTGATGACCAGATCATAGGCGCCTATGACCAGGGAATTAAGCGCCCGTTTACTGTCGGAATCTGTTGTAACCTTATACTGTGGGTTCTGGCCCAACATATCCCCCATAAAAGCCAGTATATCCTCATCATCGTCCACAACCAGTATTTTTGCAATGGGTTTCATCAACATGCCCCTAGAGAAAATCTCCCCTGTGAAACTTGTACATGGCCACATCCGCTGTCATTTTCAATTCATCCATCATAGACAAAAGATCGTCATCCATCAAAGAAGAATCAACAACGGTTTCATAAAGCCGGCACGCCTCATGTTCAATGGAATTTACCAGGGGTGCAATCTGCTTAAGGGTCGTTCTGGGATTTTTCAAATCCGCTACATAGTCATCCAGAAGCGACAACAGTTTATCTCCTTGGGCAATAACATTTGTTCTTGCATCACACGCGAAAGTTGGCAATACTTCCCCCGGAGTGTTCACCATTTTAATCTGATGATCTAATATTCCCTTAAAACCGATTTCGGTCTCCTCGGTACCTTGGGGCTCCCGATATCCACGGGGCAAGAATTCTCCACTCATAGTATTGATTTTCATGACATTCCTTCCTGAGAAATCAACCGCCAAACACTTTTTCCAGTTTCTGAGTAATGGTTTCCGTGGTAAAGGGTTTCACAACATAATTGTTAACCCCTGCCTGAACCGCCTGTATGATATTTTCTTTCTGTGCTTCAGCCGTCACCATGACAAAGGGAATGGCCTTAAGTTCTTCATCTGCCCGGACGGCATTTAGAAGATCAAGACCGGTCATGACAGGCATATTCCAATCGCACATGATAAGATCAATTTTTTGATTTTTAAGCACTTTCAAGGCATTTTTTCCATCCCCTGCCTCATAGAGATTCGTAAAACCAATCTGGGTAAGAATATTTTTTAAAATTCTCCTCATGGTTGCAAAGTCGTCAACAATAAGCACTTCCATATTCAAATCCATAGCATGCCACCTCTTTCCTAAATATAGTTTACAAGTAATTTTTTATTCAAACATATTGCATTTTCAGGCTTGATCACAACACAGGTTCCTACGGGAAAAATCAGGCTTGGGTTGTTGACACTTTTGCTGTATTTTGCTTTTATACACAGGACATCGTTAAAGACCGGGTGCCCGATAAAAGCTTCAATTTTCAATTAAACAAGCCTGACCCTTATGCCGCGCCTATTATCAGGAATGGCCTATTCTGTGATCAAGCTTGTCTTAACGATACTATAATTGTTATACTATCATGTCAAGGTGAGCGCCCAAAGAAAATAATAGGACAAGGATCCGAAACCCTCACGCCATAGAGAGTTTCCGGCATAAATGATATCAGGGAATCTGTGTTTCCTCCATATCCTCCGGAAAAAGTCCTTGGGTGATTTTGGCACCAATTTCAGTATCCACAAAAGAGAGGATCTGGCCCACCACATCTCCCTTCATTCTTGAAAAAAGTTCGGTAATCAAGTTAATATCAAGTTTTTCTATCAACTGGGCCACCTTCTGGGGTTTCATGGTGGAATAAATTTTAATCAAGTGTTTTACTTGATTTTCCTTTGCTGTTCTTTTGATCTCCATTTGATCCCGAATTTCATCCCGCAACCGAGTCAAGTCTTCAATCTTTTTGTTAATTTCGTCCTGAAGAGACAGAAGTTGCTGTTCGCGACGGACAAGAAACTTTTCTTTTTCTTCAATTATTGCTGCGTGTTCCTCCCCCCGTCTTATACCCGCTTCCGGAAGTGGTGCGGCATCGAGATCAGCAGCACTGACAGCAGATTCAGGGGCCGTATTCTCTGGCGAAAGCGCCATGTCCAAGGTATCTCCAGATTCCGAAGCAGCAATGGCAACCGCACCTGTAAAAAAAGAATTAGAAGGTTGCTGGAATAAATACATGGAAATCAACACACACTTCAGGCAGATAATACAGATTAAAAATACCTGCACATAAAACTTCAATACAGGCCCCCTCTCTTCATCAGTATCATCTCGTCCATAAGTTTTTGTTCTTCTTGCTCAACCAATGTTTTATGATTTTGGGCATAAATAGATTTCAGGGAATCAAGGGACTCCTTTGCCATATATTGCTTTTTTAGAGACTCCCGGTGATCTTCCACTATCCGGTTTTGGTTTTCCAGTCTGTTGTGAGCCTGTTCCAATTCATCATCCAGTTGTCTGACATAATTTTGGCACGCCATGTACCAGGAAGCTGCCATGCCCTCCATGGCATCTATTCGCAACTGATCCAGGAGTTTTTCTTTTTTTTCCACCAGCCCGTCGCACACCTCCCGGGTTTCCACCCATGCATTGGTGGCATCCGTTAAATCTCTACGGGCTTTTTCTTCCTGGTGCTGCCTGTATTTAAGCACACTGTCCAGCTTGAAAGAAAATTTTTTCATTATTTACCCCTACCCTGAAAAAGTCTTCCCATTTGATCCAGGCTTTCCTGAAATGAAATCTTTTCGTATATCCCCTGCTGAAGAAAGGCATTGACCTTGCCGATGATTTTTTTGGCTGCATCAATTTCAGGATCACTGCCGTCCACATAGGCACCAATGCGAATCAGATCCTCAGCTTCCCGGTACACCGAAATAACTTTTAGTAATTGCTTTGCATTTCTGGAATGTTCCGGTGTTACGATATCGTTCATCACCCGGCTGATGCTTGCCGGTACATCCACAGCGGGATAATGCCCTTTATGGGCTATGCCCCTTGACAAGACAATGTGGCCGTCGGTGATGGAGCGAACGGTGTCAGCCACCGGCTCGTTCATGTCATCACCTTCCACAAGTACGGTGTAAATACCGGTGATACTTCCTCCTTTTTCCAGAATACCGGCCCGTTCAAGGAGCTTTGGAATCCTGGCAAACACACTTGGCGTATAACCCTTTGCAGAGGGTGGCTCTCCCACAGCAAGACCGACCTCCCGCTGGGACATGGCAAACCGTGTAACCGAATCCATCATTAAAAGAACGTCCAGTCCTTTGTCCCGGAAAAACTCCGCCATGGCCGTTGCCGTATAAGCACCACGGATTCTTAACAGGGGGGGGGTATCAGATGTGGCCACCACCACCACTGATTTTTTAAGACCCTCTTCTCCCAAGGTTCGCTCAATGAACTCGCGTACCTCACGTCCCCTTTCTCCAATCATGGCAATGATAATAACATCAGCGGTGGTATTTCTGGCAATCATTCCCATGAGCACGCTTTTCCCCACACCGGATCCTGCCATAATGGCCATGCGTTGGCCTTTTCCCACGGTGATCATGGCGTTTATGACAGACACCCCCACATCAAGGACTTCATGAAGAATCTTTCGTTTCATGGGGTTCAGTACGTTTCCATAAACCGGATAATATTTTTCCACCGGAATTTCACCCTTATCGTCCATTGGATGTCCCAAACCATCCACCACACGACCCAGATATGCAGCACCCACCGGGACATCCGGTGTATCGCTGATGGCAAGTGTTTTACTGCCAGGTCTTATGCCCCCCATGTCACCAAAGGGCATAAGAATAATATTGTTCTCATTAAAACCAATGACCTCGGCCTTGATTTGATTACCATGCATTTCTTCGATGGAACAGATACTGCCCACACTCACCCGTGGTCCGTTGGCCTCGGCAATCATTCCCGCCACTTTAAGCACAGATCCGGTCAATCGAACCGTCCGGCAGGTCTCAAGTGCCTGGTGATATTTATCCCACGAGATGCTGATTGAATCCATTATGACCTCTATTGCAACCCTTTTCCACCATCAGTCTTGTTCCTCAAACCGACTTATCAGCGTCTGGTAAACTCTTTTCAGACGAGTTTCAATGGATGCATCAATATCACCATGGGGGGTTTCAAGATGGCATCCTCCCCTGGACACCGAAGGATCGGCCTTCAATAACAACGCCGTCAGTTTCCCGGACGGATCAGCAGATGATGCCTGCAGGGTCTCAATTAAATGGACATCCTCGGGGTGAAGCCTTAAGATAAGGCCTTCTTTTTCAGATGCCAATTGAAGGGTGTGAAGGACTGTCTCCTGAATCACGCGCTGATCCAGGGAAATTTCACAATGAATAATTTTCTCAGATACTGAAAAAATAAGATCCAAGATTTCCCGTTCATATTGGGTCAAAAGTGCTGATTTTAAAGAGATAATTTCTGATAAAAGGGTATTCATGCCTTCAATCAGGGGCTGTGCTTTTTTCTCTCCGGCCTTGATTCCCTCTGTCTCCCCATTTTTAAATCCCTTTTCCCAGGCATCCTTTTCCATTATTGTGCAGTTCTGACAGGTTTCTTCTTTGAGGCGTTCCATTTCCTCCCGGGTTTTACGTCGAATTTCAAGGATCTCCGGGGTGAGTGCTACTTCGTCTGATTTTGTTTCCTGAATCTCCTGTCCGGACTCAGACCCCGTAAAGGAAATGGGTTCCGTTTTTAGAGACTTGTGTTCAAGGGGTAAAAATGCCTGGGACGTCGACTCCGTGGAGTCAAGTGCCACAAAGGATTCCTGCGATTCCTTGTCTTGGCTCTTTTCATCAACCTCCGTTAAAAGATCCGCATCAAATGCTTTGAGCTTATATGTTTCAAAAAGGCGGGCATTTTTAACAATTTTTGAGCCTTGATCAGACCAGGACATCATCCTTTCCTTTTCCAGGGAATACCAATCGTCCTTCGGTTTCCAAACGTTTGGCTACACCAAGAACTTCCAACTGGGCACTTTCCACATCACTCAAACGAACAGGCCCCATGACTTCCATATCTTCGCGCATCATTTCCGCTGCCCGCTGGGACAGGTTCCTGAAAACCTTTTCTTTTAATTCTTCTGAGGCCGCCTTTAAGCCTTTGAGTAAGAGTTGGCTATCTACGTTTTGCAGTATTTCCCTAAAATTTTTATCATCAAAAGCCAAAAGATCTTCAAAAACAAACATTTTTTGTTTAATTGATACCGCGAGGTCAGCATCATGTTTTTCAAGAAAAGCCATGATGTTTTCCTCCGTTTTTCCATCCACCTGGTTTAAAATAGATGCCAATGCCTCCACACCATCAAACTGCCGAGAACTGGTCCCCGTGGTAGAAAGGCTATTTTTAATGGTTTGATCCAGTTCATCAATAAATTCCGTGGGCACATCCCCCAAATCAGTCAGACGATAGGCCACCTCAAGCTTAACATCTTCGGGCAGCATTTTTAAAACCTCTGCTGCAGTGCTTTCCGGAAGATAGGAAAGAATTAAAGCAATTGTCTGTGGGTGTTCTCCCTTAATCGCGCCGTTGAGATTTGCCGGTGACAGATTGACAAGGGTTTCAAAGGGAATGGATTTTTCCTTGACGGGGGCCTCTTCCCCGGGTGTATCCTTGACGCTTTTGGCAAAAAATTCCTTTCCGGAAATCAGCAAATGCTCATTATTATCAAAGGCGTGTAAAAATTCTCTGGTAACGGCATCCACCACATCGCTTGAAATATAAGAAATTTCCGACATGTATTTGCCAATCTTCTTAATGCTTTCCTTATCCAGATTTTTAAAAAAATAGGTGGAAAATTCTTCCCCTGCACTCAAAAGAAATATTGCAGCCTTTTGATACCCGTTCAATTCACTGGGAACTAATTGTCCATTTGTCGCCATACGCTCTCTTTATTTCCCCATTCATAATTTCGCCAAGGAGATCATCGTGCTTTTCCTTTCCAGATCAACGGCATCATAACATGCACAGCATTTAAAAAAGATCACCAAGCAGATCATCAATATCAGACTGATCCAGCCCGCCGCCCTTTTTCTGGGGACCGGCAAGTGCCTGGGCTTTTTCATCCACCATCTTCTGTAGTTCAACAGCGGTGAGACTTGGATTTTTTTCCCTTTCCTTTAACTTTATACCAAAGGAAATTACCATATTCCTTATTTTACCTTCTATTTCACCGACCAGTTTAATGATGCGCTGAAGCCGCTGACCTGTGAGATCCTGGAAGCTCATCTGGGTGAAGGTATCTGTAATCAATGCCATACTCTCCTCGGTGTTGGATTCCAGGCTGTCCATGTTGGAGATCACCCTGGCAAGGAATTCTTCATTAAGAACATTCGTTTCTTCGGAGGTGGCATCATGACCTGTGTCAAGGCATAGCTGTTTGATCTGTGAAGAAATCTTTTTGTTTTCGCCGATCACCTGGCCCATGCGATCAAGGTTATCCATGATGGTATTGGCCGCCTGTTCCGTGGTTTCAATAATCCCCTCCAGCTGATCCGATGTCTGGGGAATATAATTTATGGCAATATCTTCAATGTGGGGACGAATTTTTAATTTAAAATCCTTCCTGAAATCAATCAATACTAGGGCAAGGTCCTTGACGCTTCCCGTCATCTCCGAGGTCATTTCCTTGTAGAAGTCATCATCATCCTGGTCCATGGCATGGGTTACTGCCTGTTTAAAAAAATAGGTCAGCTGCTCCATTTCATGCGCTGATAATTTGTTTGCTACAATATTTTTGATTTCATCCTCAAAATTTTGTTTCATTACCCACCCTTATCATATCGTTAAATGGCCTTGGGTCCCAACTGTGCTGCCCAGATTCAGTAAGGATGTCATGTATTTAACACCAGGCCTGTTAAATAAAATCTGTCTGGACAAGGCAGCTCAACATCAGGATGTCCCAAGGTCCGTCACCACTGCCAGGGATTCATTGTCTGTCATCACCCGGAGTACCTCTCCATTTATTTTCCGCAAATCATCCCCGGTAAGGGACGTCATCATTCCTGGAATCCCAAGCTGTATCTCTCCGTCCCTGTCAAAAAAAGAAAACATGTGGCCGGCGATCATATTTACAGCCTCTTTTATGGTATCCTGTTTCTGGTTATCCGTCACAGCCTTAACATCAATGCCCAGAAAATCCGCGGTGAGATTTTTTACCCAGACATCCGGAGCCACAATGGAAACCGTTCCTGACAACTTACCGGTAAATTTCAAAAAAGAACCGATTAATTCTGTGGAACTGAAAAAGGCCATCCCCAGAGAATCTTTTGATGATTGAATTTCCACGGATTGAAAAAATGCAGTTTCAAACACATTAGAAATCGAGCGAGTCATCATCTCCATCAAGGTCTGCCTGTCCATCTTCCACCCCCAGAATCCCATTGAGTGTCCGTTTAATGTCTTCGGGCACAAAGGGTTTTTTGACATATCCCAAAGCCCCCATGGCCATGGCTTCTCGCATCTTTTTCTCACTGCCCTCGGTGGAAACCACCACCACGGGAATCCCCGCCATTTGCTCATCTTTTTTCATCCGGTCAATGAGCTCCATGCCATTCATATTGGGCATATTGATATCGGTCAGCACAATGTCCACCCATTCTTCTTTTAAAACCGACAGGGCTGCCAAACCATCGGATGCATCCCAGAATCCTCCGACATTAAAGCCGGACAATCGGATTATCTTTTTTATAATGGCCCGGATTGAAGAAGAATCATCCACCACCAGAACATTAAATGCCATTTATCTGTCTCCCCCTGAAATATTAATCAACGCATCAATTTCTTCATATTTTTCCCGGAACCGAACAATAATCCGCTGGATATCCACGGCCGTCACCTCCAGTTGATCCACGGCATCCTGATAATACCTGTATGCCAGGCCATCGGCCCCCACGCCCTGCCCGATCATCATACAGATGCAGTCCGCCACATACACCGTACAAAGGGGCAGATGCATTTTAGGGGATTTTACCGGCTCATGATGAAAGGCGATAATGTCCACCATCACAGGATCAAATTGCCATTTTCTGGCCACCCGGGCACCCAGTTCAGCATGATCAATTCCCAGTACTGCTTTTTCTGCGTCCAAAAATGTCAGCCCTTTTTTTTCAACCGCATTCCGGATATCAGAAAAGGCCTCTGAAATATAATCACTCATGATCACCTTTCCAATATCTTTGATCAACGCGGCGGTGAACACCATGGAAACATTATCAATGTTTTTTTCCATAGCAAGTTCCTGGGCAATAATAGCAGAGGAGACGGAATATTTCCACAATTCACCCAGCTCAAGATCATATCCTTCCTGGGCAGATCTAAAATTTTCCGCATTGTTTGCCAGCATAATCAGGGAAATCACCTTATCCATCCCCAGCATGGTCACAGACTGCTTGATGGATGTAATCTTCCTGACGGCCCCCACATGGGCAGAATTACATAATCTCAACAAATTAACCGTCAATCGTTGATCATATTTAACAAGATCCACCAGATCTGCGCTGGAACTATGGGGATTTGACAGAATGGCCATCATCCTGTCACTGATACAGGAAGCCGGGGTCAATGTATCAATTTCTGCTATAATTGCTTCCATGGTATTCATATTTTTATGACCTCCGAACCGGACACTTTCAACCAGGCCTGCCCCGTTTCCACGTCTAGTTTCAATGTGCGGTTAACCGTGCCCCCCACATCTTCGTAATGGGTCATCACATTATTTTTCCAGAACATTTTGCGAAGCAGTGCGTGGTTTCTTTTGCCGATGTTAAAAAGGCCCGTCTGATCCAGAATCTGTGAGCCCCCAACCACAATGGTACGAATCCGATTCTTTTTTGCGCCATATTGATATGCCGCCTTGAAAAGGGATGGAATTCCGGTATCACCGAACATATAGGGATTGCGCCGGGCTTTTTCCTTGTCAATACTGGATTCGGGCAACATGTAATGAAGCAGGCCGCCCACCCTTGCAACAGGATCATAAATGGCAAGCCCTATGCAGGATCCAAGGGAATAGGTCACCAGAATGTCACCGGCCTCATTGCTGATTTTCATATCACCAACCCCAACAATCCGATTCATTCCGCATCTCCTGCAGCAGGGAAATCGCTTTGATCTCTGTTTCTGATAAGCTTTCGCTGCTGCTGAAAAATACTGGAAATAATTTTCTCCCTGGTGTTTATGTCCAGATCAGAAAATTTAATGCCAAGGTAAAAAAAACCGCTCCCCCCACCGGAAGGGGTATCCACCCGAACCACTTCCCCATAAACATCCACCATCATCATGGGCATCCTTGATAAAACAAGCTGTATATGAACAAGTTCACCCACATCCACAGGGCTGTCCACAGCCATTTTCATTCCGGCACCACCGATGTCAAGCGCTGTCCCTTTCTTGAAGCGTACCGTCTCAGGTTCATTCTGGGTTAAAAGGCTTAAAATCTGGTCTAGTTTGTCATCCATGTGAATTAAAAAATCCATCAACTCCTGGCTTATGCTGGCACGCTCCAGCTGGACCGCAGGGATATCTGCGTCAACAATTTGACTCTTTCCCTGGTGGGGAGATAATTGGGATATTTTTATCTTTGAGGATTCGTATTCTTCTCTGGAAACCACCCTGAATTTTACGTCAAAGGTCAGGCTTGCCCTGACAAATTCCCTGTTTTCCTTTGAATTTCCATCCATATAATTCTCACCTCTCCTGGAAAAATATAATAATAGAATTAAATATCAAAAATATAAGCAATTATCATGCCCACATCATATCAATCATTTTCCCAGACAAAGTACCTGAGTATAAAACAATCAAGTTTCTGACTTAAGCACTAAGAAACGAGGTTGTATTTATGTTATTGGGACCAGCAGTTCTAATCAGATGTCATTTTGTTAGCCAAGAAGAGCGCACCATCACAGCCGAACAATACGCACTCCCCAAGGAAACTGGTGCCCCCCTGATTCATTGAATGGCAAGGGCAAAAAGGCCATGGACATCCAAAATCAACCCCACAGTGCCGTCACCGAGTATGGCTCCTCCGGAAACGCCCTTGACATGTTCAAGGCTGTAACCAAGGTTTTTAATTACATATTCATCTCTTCCCAGGAGTTCATCCACAAGAAACCCCCTTTTTTCTTCCCTGGACTCCAGCACCACCACAAGCCCTTCCCAGGGATTTTCAAATTCATTTTCAATGCGGGTAAAACGTGTCATCCGAATCAGTGGTATCAAGGTATCACCGTCTTTTACAAGTTCACCTGTACCCTGCACTGTGTTGCAATTGGCCTTTTCCGGTCGAAAGGAACGGCTCACCGCCAATGTGGGAAGAATATATTTTTCTTTGCCGATACGCACAAGCATGCCGTCAATGATGGCAAGGGTAAGTGGAAGGGCAATGATAAACTTAACCCCCAGGCCGGGTCTGGAAACAATGGTCAACTGGCCTCTGAGTTTTTCAATGGCCTTTTTCACCACATCCATGCCCACCCCCCGACCGGATATATCGGTAATTTTACTGGCAGTGGAAAATCCAGGAGCCATAATCAGCTGATCTATCTGCTGATCCGTGGGGGTATCATCGGATTTCAGCAGTCCCACAGAAACGGCTTTTTTAAATATTTTTTTTCGATCCAATCCCTTTCCATCGTCTTCAATTTCTATGATAATGTTACCGCCCTTGTGAAAGGCCCGTAGCATGATCTTTCCCTGGGGGGACTTGCCTGCCAAGGATCTCTCTTCTCCGGGCTCAATGGCATGATCGACTGAGTTTCTGATCATGTGTACCATTGGTTCATACAAGGCTTCCACCACATTGCGATCTATTTCCGTGTCCTCACCCTGCATTTCAAGCTTTACTTTTTTACCTGATTTTCTGGACAGATCCCGGACCAGTCGGATCATTTTCATGAAAGTGGATTTGATCTGTACCATTCGCATGGACATGGCCACCGACTGCATACTGGTGACGATCTGCCCCAACTGGGAAAGACTGTTGTGAAGAGCAGGATCCGCAGATGCCTTTTGCCGAAGCATGGACTGGGCAATGACCAGTTCTCCGGCAAGGTCCACAAGGTCATCAAGCTTATCTGTGCTGACCTTTACCTGGGAGGCCACATTCTTTCGGAGCGTTTTCTGGTCCATCAAGGCGGAATTCACATCATTTTCATCAACATTCTCATCGGCTATGAGTATTTCACCAAGCTGCCTTGCTGGCATGGACCGCTGCTTTTCCAGGGCAGATTCCACAACACTGCGGTCAAGCCTGTGTTTTCGTATTAAAATGCCGCCCACTTTTTCCGATTCATCGTTGATAATCTGGGCTGGCAGCTCTGTCAGCTGATAGATAATGGTTTCAATATCAATGTCATCATCCTGGGGCATTGTCTTCCGCTGGACACCTTCACTGGTTCTCTGCAACAGTTTTTTCATGATATCCACCGAGATTAAAATGGCATCGGTGGCAACATCATTGATGAGAAATTCCCTGTTTCTGGCCCTGTCAAGAAAAGTCTCCGTAACATGAGCCAGTTTGTTCATTTTTTTCAGATCAAGAAAGGCTGACACCCCTTTTATGGTGTGAAATGGACGAAAAATGTCATTGATTATTTCTTTGTTGGTGGGATCAGACTCCAGTTCCACCAGATTGATCTCTATACTCTCAAGATTCTCAGTGGATTCAGAAACAAAATCAGACAAAATTTCCAGATCATCTGCGGAGATGGTCTGCGCCTGTTCACTTGGCCCATCCTGATTTTCCCCGGAAGTTTGAGATGCATCAATCGGGGATGGGGGCGTTTCCTCGGTAATTGTGCCGCCCAACAACCGGGAGACAGCCACCATTTCAAAATCCAGGGGTTCTCCGGTTTCAAAGCAGTGCTGTGCCCTCCGGATAAACTCAAGCCCCTCTTCCAGAGGCAGCATTTCCCCGGTTTCTCCAAGCACCATCTGACCCACATATCCTTTAAAAGCATCAAGGATTTTACCAAGCCGGGTTGCTCCGAGACTTGAAGCTGAGACCTTCATTTCATCCAGAAGATTCAACATGCGGCCCATGCTATTAATATCGTCTGAAGTGACAATGGTCACCTGACCGGCCAGATCTTCTATCTGATTTTTCAACTCTTTCATCTTCATATCCATATCCATATCCCACGTCCGCATATCTCAAGCATTGCTGTTATTTTCGGCTCCTACCGGATTCCAGGCTCTATTACTGAACAAAAGGAACTCAGAAAAACCCCAGGCACCCCCCAGGACATTTTTGTCAAAAAATATACCAAGCTTCTCATTCCGGGATATTATTCCCCGCCAATAGCCTTATTTTATCGTATGAAGTCATTTTCATGCCTGGTCACAACGTGGTCACTTTGTAGAAAGGTCATGCTTGTGTTATTGAGACCTTGGTTGTAAAATACAGGTAGTTGTCAAAAGCATAAAGACTGATAAAAACATCAGCCTTCAATAACACAAGCATACCACATTGGCCCGCCATCTGTGATGAGTGGGCCATGTTGTGAGCAAACTCTAATTTCCTTTTCAATTATCAGTCGTTTTCATACGGTGTCAAGGGAATATTGCTATCTCGAAGCCGGGAGAACAGGCTCAGACACCATCTTTTGATTCTATTCTAAAGCTTTGACATTTACCATGATTTTCTTTATATTGGACCAACAGTTTCAGAAATTGAGCTAAATATATTGTTCAGCATACATACGCTATCCGTCCAATTTTTCTTAAACCTCACCATTGGCCCGATGATTATTACGGCTTGCTGATATTGTGCACAAGCCCGAAGAGAGCCTGAGATCTTCAATTTTGTGGTCTTCACCTGAGACAACCAGCACTGACAAGAGAAACAAATGACTTATACCACAGACATTACGCCTTCACAGCTTAAAAATTTATCCAACCTCATCTACAGAGAATGTGGTATTGTCATCGGAGAAAAAAAATTGGCCCTGCTGCGTGCCAGAATTGCAAAACGCATCCGGATCACACGAACCGAAAATATTTCCGAGTATCTCAAACTACTGTCCCAGAGCCATACAGAATTTTTAAGTTTCATTGATGCCATCACCACCAACCACACGTATTTTTTCCGGGAAAACAAACATTGTGAATTTCTTGTAAAGCATTTAGATGCTTCCCAACCCATAAAAATCTGGAGTGCTGCATCCTCCAGCGGCGAAGAACCCTATTCCATTGCCGCCCAGTTACTGGATGCCAATTTCAGATTTTCCATTTTTGCATCGGATATTTCAGACACCATGCTTAAAATTGCAAGACAAGGTATTTATCCTCGGGAACGATTAAAAACTTTTCCCCACCCCTCTCTGTCAAAATATTTTCAAAAGGGCCGGGGAAAATGGGAAAACAGTATTCGGGTCAAACCCGAAACCCAGAGACATGTATCCTTTGATAAATTCAATCTCATCTCAGATCATCCCTCACAGCAATTTGATATTATTTTCTGCAGAAATGTCATGATCTACTTTGACAATGCCACAAGACAGCATGTGGTGGATAATCTGCTCAGCGCTTTGAAGCCCGGTGGTTATTTTTTTGTGGGGATGTCTGAAAGTCTTAATGGCATCAATCACCCCATGTCCCACGTGATTCCAAGCGCCTATCAGAAGAAATAACCACAAAGGAGAATCCGAATTCATTATGGGCCATAAAATTAAAGTATTGATCGTGGATGACTCTGCCGTGGTTCGCAAAATTTTCTCCCAGCAGCTTGACAAAGATCCCGGCATACAGGTGGTGGGTACAGCCCCGGACCCTTATGTGGCCAGGGACAAAATTGTTAAACTCAGACCGGATGTGATAACCTTGGACATTGAAATGCCCCGCATGGATGGTATCACTTTTTTAAGACACCTCATGAAACACTACCCCCTTCCGGTGATCGTAGTAAGCTCACTGACCCCCAAAAGCAGCAAGCTGGCCCTGGAAGCACTGGCCTTGGGTGCCTTGGAAGTTTTGTCCAAACCATCTGTGGCCTATTCCGTGGGGGAGATGGGTACCCAGCTAAAAGAAAAAATTAAGGCCGTGGCCTTTGTTGATGTAAAAACCAGACTCAGGCAAGAGCCCAAACCCGCTGTCAGCAAAGCCACATTTACCCCCCGGGCACTGTCAGAAACCACAAACAAACTCATTGTCATAGGTGCCTCCACCGGCGGCACAGAGGCATTAAAGAAGGTACTTACCCAGATGCCCCGTTCTGCCCCAGGAATCCTGGTGGTACAGCACATGCCGCCAAATTTCACTGCGGCCTTTGCCGAACGATTAAACAATGAGTGTGATATCACCGTATCTGAAGCCGTTGACGGGGAAACCATCACCAATGGCAAAGCACTCATTGCCCCCGGTAACCTTCACATGCTGCTTAAAAGAAGCGGTGCCAGATATTATGTCCAGGTAAAATCCGGTCCCCGGGTGCATCACCAGCGACCGGCCGTGGATGTGCTCTTTAAAACCGTTGCAATGAATGCTGGCGCCAATGCACTTGGAATTATTCTAACCGGCATGGGGGCCGATGGCGCAAAGGGCCTGCTGGCCATGAAAGAAGCGGGTTCCCCCACCATCGCTCAGGATGAAAAAACTTGCGTGGTGTATGGGATGCCCAAAGAAGCGGTGAAACTAAACGCCGTTGATAAAATTCTTCCCTTGAACCAGATTGCCCAGGCCGCTTTAAACATGATCGGAAGAATTTGAACAAATTCAAAAACACAACCTAAGCCTGACATTACATCATGAAAAACAATACAAAAGACATTGTTGTTGCCGATTACTTCCTGAAACCTGGATTTATATATCTGCCCGAAGCACCCACTGCTATTTCAGCGGTGGTGGGATCCAGTGTGGCGGTTTGTCTCTTTGATAAAAAAAAAAAAACCGGGGGAATGAATTTATACAAACTGCCCATGAAAAGTACCACTGAAAAAGCCTATCCCATCTATGGAAATGTGGCCACCCGGGCACTGGTCACCATGATGATTCGTCAGGGTTCCAAGGCGAAACACATTCAGTCTCAGATTTTTGGAGGGGCATTCAATGACGAGGTCTCACCCCGGGATATCGGCAGAGATAACATCGCCATGGCAAGACAGATATTAAACCGCATGAACATTCGAATTGTATCTGAGGATGTGGGGGGCGTTCTTGGGAGAAAAATAATTTTTAACACCCTCACCAATGACGTGGCCATTCTTAAAACCGGTTCATTAAGGGCTTCGGACTGGTATCCCTATAACGAGGATTCCAGATGATAAATGCGACTTTCCGGGCTTGGTCACAACATCTGTCAGTCGGATCCAAACACAGAAACTACGGATAAAAAGCAGCCATCAAAACAGCCTGCAGTTCTATGATTTACCGTTTAATCAATGCCAATATATAAAACCATCCATTCGGAATTTTAAAAACGATAAATCCATAAAAGTCGCCTCTCTTAAGTTGCCTCGAAATCATCATCAAAGGGAATAACCTGATCCGGTCTAATTTCGTTGTGCTGGTGCACTGTTTTTTTCTCGTCATGTGGTCCAGTATCGGCAAGAGCAATCGATTGCGCGGATGACATCATTTTATTAATCCGTTTTTCATTTTCATCCGCCCCCAGAAAACGGTCTTTCTTTCTGCCGGTGATGAGCATGACAAGTTTTTCCACATGCTCCCTCAGTTGCTGTGCCTGGGCGCTCATTTCTTCGGCCGTAGAGGCAGATTCTTCTGCATTGGCTGCATTTTGCTGAACAACTCTGTCCATTTCCGCAATGGCTTTATTGACCTGCTCAATGCCATTAAACTGCTCTTTTGATGCATGGGAGATCTCTGACACCAAGGCCCCTACCTTGGCAGTGCTTTCTGAAACTTTACCGAAGGCATTGTTTGCCGCGACAACCTGTTGTGCCCCCTCATTAATCTGTTCTGCCGTGCCCTGTATAAGGGTTGCTGTGTTTTTTGCTGCCTCGGCTGCCCGCACGGCAAGGGTTCTTACCTCATCTGCCACCACGGCAAATCCCGCACCGGCTTCGCCAGCCCTTGCTGCTTCCACCGCCGCATTAAGGGCCAGCAGATTAGTTTGAAATGCGATTTCATCAATGCTTTTAATAATCCTGGAAGTCTCTTCGCTGGCCCTGTAAATTCCATCCATGGAATGACTCAGTCGTTCCATGGACCCAGTGGCATCATTCACCACCTGGTTCACATCCTTCATTAACCGGTCTGCTTGATCTGCATTCTGGGCATTATTCTTTGTCATGGAAGCCATCTCCTCCATGGAGGAGGCAGTTTCTTCAATTGTAGCCGCCTGCTCGGATGATCCTTCGGCCATGGACTGGCTGACGGAAGAAACCTGTGTGGATGCCGATGCCACCTGACTGGCACCATCACTTAAGCCTCCTACAATATGTTTAACAGGTGCCGTGATGCTTCTTATGATAAAAAAAGCTGCCACTATACCAAGGAGCAATGCACCAGTCAATCCAATAACCATTAGACGGGACATATGAGAAATGGTCCTCACAGTATCTCCGGCAATCTGCTGTGTGGCTTTCATGCCTTCATCTGCGGTGATTTTACAGGCATTGATCAATGTCTTTCCGGCCTCAGATCGTTTATCTCCCAATTCCTGGAGCAAAAGCCAATTTTCAAGACACTGGGTCATGGTATCCCTGTAAACCTCAGATACCGACTGTACCGTGGTGATTTTTTCAAAATCATCGCTGTCGTAAGTAATTGATTTAAGACTCTCAAAGGATGTTTCTATGCTGGAAAAATCATGAAGAGCGTTTCTCAAAATCTGGGGATCACGGAGGGTCTGGGATTTATAAACACTGACTCTGATTTCATGGCCAAGTTCAATGATTTCGTTGACCATTGTCACCTTCAGCTGGCTGTTCAATACATCCATGCTGAGATTATTCTGCTGCGATGCCAGAAAGGCATCACAATTTTCCACATATATGGCAGCAGCTTCATCCATCTGTATTTGAAGAGTTTCCAGAAGGCGATCATCTGCCATTCGTCCCTTCCGCCGCTCCACCAGAAACGTGTCCATGGCATCCTTATAATTCTGTGCAGCCGTTTCTATGCCATCAATATGTTTCAAATTAGCCTTATCCCGGGTGATGGACCTAAGATATGGCAGCAGACCTGCTATACTGTCAATAGTAGAGATGGCATTTTGCATCAACGCCTCATGACCAAGCGCACGAAATTTATAGTTAAAAACCCTTGCGACCGATCCGTTTTCCACAAACTGGGTAACTATTTTAATTTTTTCCTGACGCTCATTGAGAACACGCTTTAATTTTTCGTTCTGTCCGCTGAGAAAAGCCGCTGCGTTGGCCATGTATTCTTCGGAAGATGTCTCAAGAACGCGGCGATTTCCATTCAGTTTTGCTGTTATATCAAAGGTCTGTCTCGACAATTCTTCATAGGCGTCCAATGCGCTGGCAACCTGTTCAAGGCGGTCTTTGAGTTTTGTCAAATCTGTGGCTTCTGCCGCAAGGGACCGTGCTTTTTCAAGGCTGACTTCCACAAGAGCAAGTTCTTTTAAAGCGGCATCGTAAAACCCCTGCTCTTCGGTGAACCCGTATCCCCTCATTTCATACATCAATCGATTCACCGCGCCCCGAAGTTCCGTTGCCACATCAACCTCCGGGATGTGTTCATCAGCCAATATAGTGATCTGTACACGCTCCCGGTTCATATCCCACACCGCTTTTCCACCAAGCAAGATGGACATTACAATCAAAACCCCAAAGCCCAGCGAAATTTTCATTCCCAGACCGATTTTTTTCATTCTCACACCCTTCCAAGGCTTGCAATTTCATCTGTGGATAACACCTGATCAATATTTAAAAGGATTTTCACCCCCCCTTCCATCTTGGCCATGCCAAGGATATGCTCTGTGTTGAGCCGGGTGCCAAACCTTGGGGTTTCTTCAATTTCATCTTCCCGGATATTGAGTACCTCTGATACAGCGTCCACAACCACTCCGATTAGCACGGTGGCCCCATCGGAGAGGATTTCCACCACAATAATGCAGGTACGCTCGGAATAAGGGACCGCTTCCATGGAAAATTTTAATCGTAGATCAAGAATCGGAATCACCTTTCCCCGAAGATTAATGACGCCCTTGACAAATTCCGGTGTTTGGGGTACCGATGTAATGGGCATCATGCCGATGATTTCCTTTACTTTAAGGATGCCGATACCATAGGTCTCATCTTCCAGGGTGAATGTAAGATATTTACCGGTTTTCATGGTCATTTGTTTTACTGCCTGATTCATTTGCTTGACACCGTCTGCCATTGGTCTTCCTCCCTTTGTTTAATAAAGAATCCAGTTTAATTGAAATATGCATTTTATCCTAAGGCTTAATCATAATCCTGTTTTTACTTACCCGTTTACCTCCAAGAGCACAAGCCCAAAAATTTTACACCGATGAAGATGCTCATTCCCATTTTACCGGTTCTACCTTGAATAAGCACATATTAAAGGATTCATTGCTTTTATTTAAATGAACAAATCAGAAAACTATTAATCCTGGCACGTATTGTGCATTATTTATATATCGATAGTTTCACAAAGCAAAACACCCTGTGCAGTTAACCGACCATATCTGACAATAGAGATTAAAAATGGACAGGAACATTAATACCCTTATCATCACAGACGCTGAAACAGACCGACAGTTGTTTGACAAGCTTTTGATCCCAAAAGGATATACTGTTCAGAGACATAAAATCGCCTTTGCGGTTAAAGAAATCATGCACCAGGAAAGCTACGAAGCCATTATCATTGACTATAACCTGGGCCAGGAAAAGGTAAATGTCTATTTGGATCAACTCCAGGCAAATCGTTCCAAGGCATGCATCATTCTTTATGGCAATCATACAACCTCGGACAATATTTCAAAAATGTTGCAAAAAGGTGTGTATGCCTTCATTGAAAGGCATCTGATCGAGGAACGAATATTTGACACCCTGCTGGGTGGACTGGAAAACAGAAAGGCCTTTATACGCATTCTTAAAATGATGGGAGATTTACAGGACGTCAATGAACGCCTGGAAATTGAAAAACAGGCTCTGAAACGTAAAAATTCAGAACTCAATTTTATTAATCGACTCAGCAGCAAAATCGCCTATGATCTCCACTGGGATGAAATCATGTCCCGCATACTAGATGCCGGGCTCATGGATGTGGTGGATCTGGAATTATTTTCCATGCTTTACCGTATTGGTGACAACTGGTATCTCTCCTGTCATGCGCCGGATATACAGATAGGGCCCCACATCGTCCGGGAGATGTCCGCCATTTTTTTGACGATCTCCGGTAATAATGTGCCTGCAGAAACCATCCACTGCATGGAATTTTCCCAGAAAATTAAAAACACGGCAGATATTGAAAACAAAACGCATCCCCCAACCCATGTTCTACCCCTTCATACCGGAGGCAGTCTGCTGGGAATGGCATGCATCACACTCCGCACAGACCCAAGTTCCAGCGGCTCTGACACCGAGTTAATGTCCACATTTTCAAATATCCTTGCCATGTCCTTAAACAACGCCCAGAAATTCAACCGTCTGAAAGAAAAGTCCGACATGGACGGTTTGACCGGGCTGTATAATCACAAACGATTCAAAGAAATTCTTCACAATGAGTTTAAACGAGTCCATCGCTATGGGAAACCCCTTTCACTGGTTATGATTGACGGTGATAAATTCAAGGATGTGAACGATATTTATGGACATCTGGCAGGTGACATGGTATTGCAGGAACTTGCGAATTGCTTAAAACAATCTGTTCGCACCACGGATGTCGTGGCCCGGTATGGAGGAGATGAGTTTGCCATTCTACTGCCGGAAACGGATCTGGAAATGGCGGAAATCCTGACAAAACGTATCCAAGAAAAGATTTCCCGGCATATTTTTCCATGGAAATCACATAAAATACCCATAAAAATCAGCTATGGTATCTCAACTGCCATGAACAAAACCGATAACGGATATTTGCATAATGACATCTTCCAGAACGAACAGGACTTGCTCCATTCTGCAGATATGAAACTATATCTCATGAAAAAAAAACAGCGCTGATGACTGCAGGCAAGTTTTTTATATAAAACTGTGCCCAGAGATTTGCAATAATCCGGAATGACATCTTCGTTACGGAAGGTGATTACCGTCATTTGGGGTATTTAAAAGCCATGAGAAAAAGTATTCCTGAGCTCTATCCTGGTTATACTTTAGATTGATAATTGCTGAGCCCCTTATGACTTAGGGAATATTCAAATTTTCACGTCAAACATCAAGCCAACCATTTTTTCAAATTTGGCAGCAAGATCCAGAAATTCCTGGGAGGGAATCTCCCTAATCACCTCACCAGAGTCCGGATTTGTCACTTTCACCATCACCTGGTCCGTCTGTTCATGTACAGAAAACCTAAGGTGTGTGGTCTGTTCCTTTATCGTGTCAAGGGATTCCTGGACTGCATCCACAATTTCAGATACATCCTCCAAGTTGGGTTCAAATTTATCCGTGGTCTCCATTGAGGATTGAGACTTTTCCGCGGCAACAGTGGCCTGGTTTTTTTCTTCCGGATCGGGCAATCCCCCACCGGACACAGGTTGGTGAATCAGCGGGCTGGACACCGGTGGAATCTTTGCCGCTGTACTTACAGATTCAATCATCATAACCTACCTTTTTTTGTGTTTATGTAAAAGCAATTTTACTAAATTTTATGATAGGCGTCAAATGCTCTTTTTCTGTTTCGGCTCTGCACTATCTGTCCTGCCAGATCATCACGCCGATGACTTAACTGCCCCACCAATTCAAATACTTTATCCCTTGCCCTGGAGATGAGTTCCATACTGTCCGGTTGTATCTCCGGCTCCAGTTGTTTCAACTGAACCACAACCAGCCGGTGTTGTTCCAGCAGATTCATAAATACCTCGACATCAGAATCTTCAGCCAGTGCAACCTGTAATTGCTCCGCCGTTTCCATCAGGCGTTTATACACCAGTACCATGGCTTCAGACGGCAACGGACAATCTCCCGGAAGATGAGAACTGAGCATCCCGGGCAACAGAAGTCATTGTACCGGAAGATTTGTGTTGGGACACAGCATCTTTAAACCCGTCATTGAGTGCAATAAGGACCTCTTCCGCTTCATCAAGGGCGGCAAGGTCATATTTAATATTTGCAACGGTCAAGCGATCCATTACATAATGATATAATATGGAGAGATTTTCAGCAATGTCTCCCCCGGCATCATTGTCAAGGGCACAATCGAGCTCTGTGATAATGGAAAATGCCTTGGAAAGGCTCTCTCCTTTAACTTTCGGATTTCTGTCTTCAATGCCCATGCGGGCTTTTTTCATTTCCGTTAACAGGTTCTCATAGAGAATCACAAGGATATCTTCTTTGTTTTCAACGGTGGTGGCGACGACTCTGGTGTATGTAGCATAACCGGCAGGTATCATGAAAAGGTTCCTTTCTATCCCATTAACATTTAAATACAGGACCACCCCGGACTGGAGTGTAATACCAACCATTGGTCCATAAATCCGGGTGCAGACCTTTTTTTGTCAGCTATCGTTTCTATCGGACAAGAATAAAAAAAACTTAAATTTTTTCATGAAAAAAGGGGGGGGGGCTAATTCACAACTTCGGGCACATTGGGGTGAAGTCAGGGTTGCGTAATAGGCACTTATATTTAAATTTACCTTAAAAAGAAGCGAGTGCCCACCTTTTCGACACACCCAATTATAAAGTTTGATAAAGGTTATAAGCAAGCCCCCAAAAGTGTTATGGAAGTATCAGACCCGCTGGGAAAGATTGGCAGATGGGTTGCGCTGAAATCTGGAAAGTTTCGTGCTATCCACCTCCCCCAGGGTAATAGTGAGGGAATTACCATCTTTTTGTGCGCGTCGAAGCCAGTTTTTTATTTCCTCATTAAGCCGTTCTTCCCCCACGGCCCTACCCCCGTTTTTACCGGCCATATTATGGTCCATGACGCCGGAATTAATATAGGTCCAGCTTTCTCCCTTTTTGGAAATCACCCCCGTGTGCCCACTGGTGGGTGTTGAAAAAGAGAGAATTTGACCTTCCTGGAGCACATCTTCCATCTTTTTCATTACGGCCCGGGCCTGGGAATTAATACGGCTGACACGGGGAATTCTTTCCATGAAAACATCAGATCCTATGGCTCCTATGAGTCCTTCACCAGAATGAAGACTGTATGATGATTTCCCTTCACGGTAAGCTTGCTGCACCAAGTGCCTGGACAACCCATTGGCCCCTCCATACTGAACCCCCATGCGTTTCAGTCCTCCCACTACAAGTTCATAGCAGTTCATCCGGGAATAGGAAGTTCCGATAAAAGCTCCTACTGCCTGATCGAGTCCCGGAGAAGATGGAGCCGGGTTTTCCGATATGGCTTCGGATGGAATCGGAGCCTTTTCTAAAACATTTTCAAACAAAAAATCAGATGGGCTAACATCCCCCCCAACATTCATGTTCGAATCCGGTGTCATGGCAGGTACTGGTGGTTTAGTTTCCGGTATTTGCTTTTTTACATTGGAAATATTAGAAGGAGACTCAGATACACTGGGTCCCCAGAGTATTTCAGATGTATGGAGGTCCATAAATATGGACGTCCCTGAAGCAATGCGGGTAAACTGTTTGTCTGCATTGACCTCACGGGCCAAAATATTCCAGCATTTATCTTTATGGGAAGAAGCATAAAGCAGATGGGAAACCGTTGGATGTTCAGACGAAAGTGTTCCAAGGCATACCCGCTGATTTTCAGAAATATTCTCCGAGGTGGTGATCTGTGATGTGAGCGTATTCCTCCCCGAGGGCGCAATTTTTTCCTGGAAAAGCGTCTGAAATTGAGATGATTTTCCTGTTTCGGTTAATTGAAACACTTCACTTCCAGACTGAATAATATTATCTATATAATTTACCTGCATAATCCATCCTTGGGGCTTATCATCTGCAAACAGAACATTTGGCCGGTGTTATGATAAAGCCCGTCTTGACGCGCCCTGTTAAAAAATCAAATCACTCGTAATCACCAACAGGGCGAAATTCCTGTCAAGATACTGTAAAATTTCTCTTCAGAACAAACAATAATGATAGTAATTAGAAATATACAATTATCGTGCCAGAAAATATGCTGCATTGAATCCTCCTTGGTATTCAACACAGGGATGGAATGACTTATGTAGTTTTGTTGGCAGGTTCATGTTTAACATATTGCAATTACGCTCTTAATTCTTGTACATGCTCAAGACTGAGATTTATTAGGGTTGTGCATACCGTAGAGCATTAGCTAATCTGACTATTTATTATCAACAACCCTAAAATCAAGTGATGAAAACGCACCGGGGCACTTATGGAAAACCAACCCCAAAAACCTCAAAATCATTGATGAATTTTTTAAATTCATAACAAAACGAAAAATATCGTCACTATTTTGACACAACGAAACAGTCAGTGCAAAGCTCTACACCTCCTTGTTTTTCTAAAATTCCCTCAAAAAAAATACCAGGAACCTTTCTATAAGGGAACCTGGTATTTTCTATTCAATACTAATTTTTCAAGGAAAAACAATTGGTCGGATTACAGCAGGTCACTGTAAAAATCATTTCCCTTATCGTCCACAATAATAAAGGCGGGAAAATTTTCCACTGTCATCATGAAAACGGCTTCCATGCCAAGCTCCTCGTATTCTACCAGCTCTACCTTCTTTATAAAATCCTTGCCCAGGCGGGCCGCAGGCCCTCCGGGAGAACCCAGATAAAAGCCGCCATATTTTTTACAGGCGTCGGTGACCTGCTGGGATCTGTTTCCCTTGGCCAACATGATCATGGAACCGCCCTCTTTCTGGAAGACAGGCACATAGGGGTCCATGCGGCCGGCGGTGGTGGGTCCAAAAGAACCAGATGCTTGACCTTCAGGGGTCTTGGCAGGGCCTGCATAGTAAATAATATGATTTTTAAGATAATCTGGCAAACCCTTGCCTGAGTCCAGACGTTCTTTAAACTTGGCATGGGCAATGTCTCTGCCCACAATTATCTTACCTGTGAGCAGCAATCTTGTGGACACTGGATACTGACTCAATTGTGCCCGGATTTCGTCCATGGGACGATTGAGATCCACCTGCACGGCTTCAGCCATTTCCGGTTCACCCTTGGGCAGGAATTTTCCAGGATTCTCTTCCAGCTGTTCAAGGAAAACCCCGTCCCGGGTAATTTTACCCTTGATCTGACGATCTGCACTGCAGCTGACGCCAATGCCCACCGGGCAGGAGGCCCCATGGCGGGGCATTCTGATGATCCTTACATCCAGGGCAAAGTGCTTGCCTCCGAACTGTGCGCCAAGCCCAAGCTTTGCTGCCCGTTCCATGACCTTACCTTCAAGCTCCACATCCCGGAAGGCATGGCCAGTGTCATCCCCTGTCAGGGGAAGGGTGTCCAGATACCTGGCAGAGGCAAGCTTCACGGTTTTCAAGTTGGCCTCGGCGGAGGTTCCCCCAATGACAAAGGCAATATAATAAGGTGGACAGGCAGCAGTGCCCAGGGATTTCATTTTTTCGGTCATGAAATCAAGCAGAATCTCTTCGGAATTCAAAACAGCCTTGGTCATTTGATAGAGAAAAGTCTTGTTTGCAGACCCTCCGCCCTTGGCCATGAAAAGAAACTTGTACTCATCGCCCTGGGTGGCATACAGATCAATCTGGGCAGGCAGATTACACTTGGTATTCTGCTCTTTAAACATATTCAGAGGTGCATTCTGGGAATAGCGAAGATAATTTTCGGTGTAGGCATTAAATACCCCCCGGGAAAGCTCTTCTTCATCATCGGACCAGGTCCATACTTTCTGCCCCTTTTTACCCATTATGATGGCGGTTCCCGTGTCCTGACACATGGGATAGACCTTATCCGCCGCAATAACGGCGTTCTTTAAAAGCTCCAGGGCAATATATTTGTCATTATCTGAACTTTCAGCATCATCAATGATGCCTGCAAGCTTTTTCAAATGATCCGTCCTGTAGAGGTGTGCCACATCCTTGAACGCTGCCTGGGCAAGTTCCGTAAGGGCCTGGGGTTCCACAAAAATAACCTCGTTGCCCTCAAGCTCCCGGACCTTTACATACTCTTTGGTCAGCAGTCTATATTCGGTGGTATCTTCACCCAGGGGAAACATCTTTTCATACTTAAAATCAACCATTAAAAATCTCCTTCAGGCTTATTTTACCAAAGCCATCTTCTTTCTGAGAT